>JALYMS010000146.1 GCA_030773535.1 Actinomycetota bacterium
GGCCCGCACCGTTGGGCCGGGCGATGACCGGCTCGACCAGCGGCTGGTAGTCCACCGGAGCGCCACCCTGCTTCGCCCGCTCGACGATGTAGGTGTAGTTCGAGGCCGTGACGCCGAACTCGCCGGCGCTCATGAGCTCGCCCTGCACCGTGTGGCCCTTGACCAGCTTGGCCCCGTCGACCATGTCCGCGAACAGCTGGTCGACCTCCTCCCGGCTCTTGCCCTGCTCCAGCCAGTAGTCGGTGAGCGCCATGTACCAGTCGTAGTCGGCCAGCTCCATCGAAAGGATGCCGTCGTACTTCGGGTCGGCGAGGTCCTCCCATGACGTGGGGATCATGTCGCCGGAGACCAACTCGGTGTTCCAGCTGGGCGCGAACAGGTTGAACCGGGTTGCGGTCCAGTTCTCCCCCTGCCCGGCCTCGGGGACCAGGTCCCGACGCTCCCCCGTGTACTCGGCCATGACCCCCTCCTTGGAGAGGGCCCCCAGCTCGGCACTGTTGGTCTCGACGATGTCGTTGCCGGGGAACGCGGCGTCCTGCTCCTGCAGGATCCGCTGCAGGACCGTCTCCGAGCCGGCCCGGTACAGGCTGACGTCGATGTCGAACTCGTCGGAGAACGCCTCGGTCACGGCGTCGGCGACGTCTGAGGTCATGGACGTGTATACGTTGAGCCCGTCCTCCTCGGCGGCCAGCTCCACCAGGCGGTCGCGCCGCTCCTGGCCGCTGAGGGCGCCGATCTCCTCGTAGAGCTGCTCGGCCTCGGTGGGACCGGAGTCGGCCTCCTTGTTGCCGCCACCTGAGGGCGCGGCGGTGGGCGAGCCGCCGCAGGCGGCCAGGGTCAGCACGGCGCCGGCGGCCACGACGGTGCGGGCAAAGGTGCGCGGAGTCAGCATCGGGATGGTTCCTCTCTTGCGGGACGACGAAGGGGCCGGGAGATCCGACTTCTGCTGGCGCCGGTCACTCGAGGGCCTGGCCGTTGGCCACGACCTCCTCGTAGGCCTTGTTCCAGGTGTCAGGGTCATCGAGCAGCTTCTCCTCCGGCACGGGGAAGACCTCGAGCCCGTTCAGCGGGTCCTCGCCACCGGCGATCGCGCCCACGCGGAAGTTCTCGCGGAACACGTCCTGGCCACCGGTCAGCTCGAAGTCGACGAACAGGACCGCCGCGCATGGGTTGGTCGCGGTCTTGACCAGGCCGATGCCGTTGGGCCGGACGACGATCGGCTGGATCGGGTCGCCGCCCTCGGGGCGGTAGCTCACGGGCGCGCCCTCGGCGGCCGCCTTGTCGATGGTGTGGCTGTAGGACGAGACGGCCACGTCGAACTGGCCCGCCGACAGCAGCTCGCCCTGGGTGGTGTGGCCCTTGGCGATCTGGGAGTTCGACGCGAGCCGGGTCATGAAGTCGGTGAACTCCTCCTCGCCCATGCCCTTCTCGACGTAGTAGTCGTGCAGGGCGGTGAACCAGTCGACGTCGCCGAGCTCCATGGAGACCCGTCCTTTCCACTGGGGCTCGGCCAGTTCCTCCAGCGACTTCGGCTCCTGGCCCGGCTGCACCTTGTCGGTGTTCCAGCCGACGACGAAGGAGTTGAAGCGGGTGGCGGTCCACTCGCCGGCCTGGCGGCCTTCCTCGCGGACGGACTCGCGCAGTTCGCTCTCGTACGGGTAGAGCAGGCCCTCCTGCGCGGCCACGCCGAGCTCGAGGGCGTTGGTCTCGAAGAGGTCCGCGCCGTAGTAGCCGGCCTCGTCCTCCTGGAGGATTCGCTGCAGGACGGTCTCGGAGCCCGCCCGGTAGACGTTGACGTCGACGTCGTACAGGTCACCGAACGCGTCGACCAGGTCGTCCATGTCGGTGTTGCTGGTGTAGACGTTCAGCGCGCCCTCCTCCTCGGCGCACTTCACCAGCTCGTCGGTCCGCTCCTGCCCGCTGAGGCCGTTGAACCGGTCGTAAGCCTCCTTGGCGGTCGTCGCGAGCTCGGAGGACTCGCGGTCACCGCCGCCGCCGGCCGACGGGCTCTGCCCGGTCGGCGAACCGCCGCAGGCCGCCAGCGTGGTGACGGCGGCCAGTGCGACCGCGGGAACGAGGAATCGGTGCTGCATGTGCCTCTCCATCGAGGACGGGGCCGGGCGGCCCGTGGACCGGACGGGATGTATCCCTGTGCCACCCTCAGGGCCGGAGCCCGGGGGTCCCTTGCGACGTGACGTGTGATGCAGTGAACACAGCCGTGGCCACATGGTCTAACCATTCGACCACCGTTACGCGAGTGTTACAGGGCCTCCCCTTCTCGCAGGAGGCCGCGGCCAGCAGGCGGGTGGGCGGCTCGGCCACGGCTGACATCTCCTCTGACGTGCGGTCGCGACGTGGGGCTCGTCACGTTTGAGGTCTTAAGGTAATACCTTAAGACCAGTCGTCAAGGGGGCGCCGGTGCGGAGATGGTGGCCCACCAGGGGCGGGGCCGGATCCCGGCGCAGCCGTGAGGCAAGGCGCGGCTGGGCGGCGCGCACCTTCCGCTCGCTGCACGAGCCCAACTACCGCATCTTCTTCGCCGGCCATGCAGTCAGCGTCATCGGCACCTGGATGCAGCGGGTAGCGCAGGACTGGCTGGTGCTCGAGATCTCCGACTCGGCCGTGGCCGTCGGGATCGCGACCGCCCTGCAGGCCGCGCCCACCCTGTTCCTCGGGCTGTGGGGCGGAGTGCTGGTGGACCGGCTGGACCGCCGGAAGACGATCATGGCCACGCAGGCCGTGAGCGGGGTCCTGGCAGCAGTGCTCGCCGCCCTGACGCTCACCGGCGTGGTGCAGCTGTGGATGGTGTTCACGCTGGCCCTGGGACTAGGCCTGGTGACGGTGCTCGACGTGCCGGGCCGGCAGGCCTTCGTCACCGAGATGGTGCGTCCTGCGGACTACGTCAACGCCCAGTCCCTCAACTCGACGATCCACAACCTCGGCCGCCTGGTCGGTCCGGCAGTGGCCGGGCTCCTGATCGCCGGGGTCGGCAGCGGCGCGGCCTTCGCGATCAACGCCGCCTCGTTCGTGGCCGTGCTCGTCAGCCTCTGGCGCATCGACCCGGGCAAACTGATCCGCGCCGAGCCACTACCACCGGAGCGCGGGCAGGCGCTGGAAGGGCTCCGGTACGTATGGCGCCATCCCGACCTGCGGGCCTGCATCCTGCTGGTCGCCGTGGTGGCTCTCTTCGGCCAGAACTTCCGCGTGGTGCTGCCCCTCTTCGCGCGTGACGCCCTGGGCGGCGGAGCCGAGGTCTACGGGTGGCTCACCTCGGCTCTCGGCGCGGGCGCAGTGCTCGGGGCCCTCGGCAGCGCGGCGCGTGAGCACGTGGCGTCATGGTCGCTGCTGCTGTGGACCGGCGGGTTCGCCCTCGCCAGCGTGCTGCTGGCCGGCGCGCCGGGACTGGTGGTTTCCCTCGGCCTGCTGGTCGGGCTGGGCGTGAGCAACATCTGCTTCAACACCCTCGCCCGCGTGCTGCTGCAACTGGGCGCCGACGCGTCGATGCAGGGCCGGGTCATCGCCCTGCACGCCGTCGTCTTCCTGGGCAGCACGCCCATCGGCGGACCGCTGCTGGGTTGGGTCTGCGAGCAGTGGGGCGCACGTGCCGGGCTGCTGGTGAGCGGCGCCGCACCGGCGCTGGCGGCCCTGGCGGTCCTCCCGACCCTGCGCCGGGTGCGCCGGGACGACCGCTCGGCACATACCGAAACGCGGGGGGGCCCGCCGCCGACCCCGACCGCACAGTGACCACATCCCCGGAGGCGCGAGCGCGAGATCCGCGCTCCAACGACTCCGCTATCCCTTCAACAGCA
>JALYMS010000147.1 GCA_030773535.1 Actinomycetota bacterium
TCGGCTGCTGCGCCGCGGTGGCTACTCCGTCGTCGTCACCCACCAGTCGAAGGCCGGCGTCCTGGCGCGGGCCGCGGCGGCCTTGGGCGGCCCGCCCGCTGTGCACTCCCTGTCCATGGCCAGCTTCGGACCGGGCTACGGCCGACTGGAGAGCGCACTGTTCAAGGGGGTCGAGCGGGCTCTGGCCAGCCGTACGGCGGCCTACTGCGTGGTCGGCGCCGACCTCGCCGACCGCTTCGCCGTCGCCGGTGTGCCGCGGGACCGGTTGCACGTCGTGCGATCAGGCGTTCCGCTGCCCGACACGCTGCCCCCGCGCGAGGAGGCCCGGGCCCGGCTCGAAGCCCGGTACGGCACCTCGCCGGACCGCCCGCTCATGTGTTACGTGGGCGCCCTCGAACCCCGGAAGAACCCGGTCCTGCTCGCCCGCCTTTTGCGCACCTTGCACGACCGGATGGCCCAGCCGCCGGACCTGCTCGTCATCGGCGACGGCCCCCAGCGCGGAGAGCTGGTCGCCGAGCTGCGCACCCTCGGGCTCCAGGACCATGCAACGCTGACCGGATATCTCAGCGACCCGGGTCTCGTGCATGACGCGCTCCGCGCCGTCGACGTCTTCGTGCTGCTGAGCGAGGCGGAAGGCCTCCCGCAGGTGCTGGTGCAGTCGGCCGCGGCGGGGACCCCGTTCGTCTCGTTCGACGTCGAAGGGGTCCGCGAGATCATCGGCCTGGGCGCCTCGGGGACCGCCGTCCCGCTCGGACGCCTCGACTGTGTCGCCGACGCGGTGGAGCACTGGCTCGACGAGGACGCCGCCCGCACCGAGCCGACCGCGGACCTGTCCAGTTGGTCTCCTCGGGCCATCGCAGCGTCCTACCAGTCAGTCGTCGACCGGATCCTGACGGCGGAGGCCCCTGGCGGGCAGCGCCGCACCGGCCGAGGCGGCCGCTCGTGGCGAAGCCGTCCGGAGGCACAGCGCTCCACCTGACGTCGCGCTTCAAGGCGCCGCTACCGCGTCTCTCGTCGTCCCAGCGTCGAAGTTGGGGCTGTACCGCAGCGCACCGGCGCTCGACGACGGAAGCGCCGGCGTTTCGGTGCCGCTGACAGGACCCGTGAGTCCAGGAATGGCGACCTCGTACAGCCGACCGTCGTTGAAGGAGTTCTGGTCGTCGTCGTTGTCGACGCCGCGGTCGACGATGTAGGCGTTGGGGGCCCCACCCGAGCCGTTGCTCGGCGGGGCGAGCGTGATGCCCGCGCCGTGCCCCATCAGGAAGGGCAGCCCCACGACGTTCTGCAGATCGCCCTGCATGTTGAGCTCGAAGATCCGGTTGCTCGGGTCGTCGAGCACGAGAATCGTGTCCCGGTACGGGTTGTAGACGATGCCCTCCGGATCCCGCGCCCCAGGAACGTCGAACTGCCGAACAGTGTCGTCGCCACCGTCTCCTGGCAGCCCGTCGAATGTTCCGTTCCGCCCCCACGAGTGGACGTAGAACTGGCCCGTGAGGCCGTCGACGATCAGCAGCTCGCCGGCCCGGGCGGCTCCCAGGACGACCGCGACGTCCTCGGCATCGTCGAGCAGGCTTCCGGTGAAGCGCGTGGAGAACGCGGTCCGTCCGTCATCCGCCGTTCCGTAGCGGTCATCACGGCCGCGGTCCACCTCGAACACACGATCGAGGTCGTCGTCGGAGACGAACAGCCGCTCGGGGAGCTCGGCGGAGAGGGCGGGTCGGAAAGCAACGCCCGCCGGCTCCGCCGAGTAGGGCAAGGTGTTCGCGCGGGTCTCCAGCAGCTCGCCCTGCAGGCTGACGACGTAGAGGTTCGTCCCCTCGTACACGTGCGCGGGATAGCCGGAGCCGGTTTCCTCGACCTCGCCATCGCTGATGATGAGCTGGCCAGTCCGGGAGTTGTAGGTGATCCCGGAGGGGTCAGGGCTCGGGTGGGCCCAGTTGGACTCAGGACCCCCGGTGGGTGTGCTCATGACCAGCGTGGCCTGCACCGTTGCAGCCTGAACAGCAGACGGACCGGCAAGACTGCCGACGACCAGGGCGACTACGAGCAAGATCCTCGCGCCCGCACGCTTCACTGGTGACACCCGTCGTCGACCGAGTCGGGCTTCGATGGGCCGCCGATAGGTGTCAACCCTTCCCGTTATGGCCCCCATGACGTTGACGACTCGTGGTCGGCTCACGTCGAGCAGTACTCGCCGCATCGTCGAATGCCAGGAAGAGCAGGCACCTCCGGGCGGAACGCCGAGAGCGGTCTGATAATCCGGCGCGAATCGATCGCCGGCGTCGGAGGGCTCCGAACCCGTCCTGCAGTCGAGCTCCCCTGGAGCGGTCACTTCGTACCGAAGCCGGCGATCCGCCGCGGGACCGAGCCCGCGCCGCTCTCCGCGGAGCCGCTAGCGGTTCGGCCACGCCCGTCGCCGGGGCCACCCTCGAACCAAGCGGTCGCGAAGACGACTCGCGGACCGATACGTTTCACTTCTTACACCCCGTGGTAGCGCTACTGATTCTCACTAGAGCTTGTGTGCGCCTGGGGCGGGTGTCAACTCATCGAGCAATGGTGGGTCACGTCTAACCCTGAGTACTGGAGCAAGTTCTGCAACGTGACCGGTTCCGACTAAAATCGGACGACGCCATAAAATGGAAGCGCGTGGTCAGCCGCCTGGAGATCCGGACCTGGGCAGGTACAGCAGGTCAGCGAGCCGGCTGTGCCAGCGCTGCCAGTGCGCGGACCGGCCGTCGCCGGTCCTCGGCGGCCGCGCGCAGGAAGGCCAGACCGGCCACGGCGGCGGCATACGCGAGGACACCGGCGACCGCGCTGACCAGCACGTGCTGATCCCCGGTCAACAGGAT
>JALYMS010000148.1 GCA_030773535.1 Actinomycetota bacterium
GGTGCCGCCGCATCCGCACACCGGTCTGCAGACGGTCACCTGGCTCGTGGACGGCGAGATCGTGCACCGCGACAACCTCGGCAGCGACCAGCCGATCCGGCCGGGCCAGCTCAACCTGATGAGCTCGGGACACGGGATCTCCAGCTGACCGACGCGGGCCGGCCGGGCATCGAGAAGGTCGCGCCGGCCCACGTGCATCTCGTCCGGCGTCTGGTGTTCGACGGGCTCTCGGAGGTACGGGTTTCGATACTGGGTCCTCAGTCACCCGGTTCTGTTCGACTGGATTCGGTACAGGAGGCGGCGCCAGACGACGGGGGAGGGCGTCTGCTGAGAGATGACTGGCGGGCGTCCACCCGGCCTCGTCGGCACGAGGTTGCGGGCGCGAGCGGGCGGACAGAGTCGGCCATCCAATGCGCCCGGACGATGGAGCTGTAAGCCGCTCGGCCGGGAGCCGCTCGCGCTGCTCGTTGCCAGGGCTCGCGCCCGCGGGCCGCAGGCGCATCTGCATTCCAGCGGGCTCGGCCGATTGCTCAGCGCCGGGCGCACCGGGACGTTCTCGCATCGAGGAGCGGCTCCGGCACGGCTGTCGGCAACCGACAGGACGGCGAGACGTCATCGTCCGGCCGGTGCGGAGGATCGCTCAGGTGCCGACCCTCCGCATCGCCCAGGACGCCGCCGCGGACAACCTGCTCGGCCGCGCCCGCTCGCCCTGCTGATCGGGATGCTGCTGGACCAGCAGTTCCCCATGGAGCGGGCCTTCGGGTCGCCCCGGCTGCTGGCCGACCGCCTCGGAATCCACGCGCTGTCCGCGCAGGAACTGGCCGGCATGGACCTCGAGGAACTGGTCCGCGTGTTCCGGGGCCCTCCGGCGCTGCATCGGTACCCCGGGTCGATGGCCGGGCGAGCCCAGGAGCTGTGCCGCCTGGTGGTGGAGCGCTACGACGGGCGTCCCGAGGGTCTGTGGGCCGACGTCCCCGACGGGGCCACCCTGCTCGGACGGCTGGGCGAGCTGCCCGGGTTCGGCGCCCAGAAGTCCCGGATCTTCCTGGCCCTGCTCGGCAAGCAGTACGGGATCACGCCGGCGGGCTGGCGGGAGGCGGCCGGGGACTACGGGGTGGAGGGCGCCCGGCGTTCGGTGGCCGACGTCACCGGTCCTGAGTCCCTCGCCGAGGTGCGGGCGTTCAAGCAGGAGCAGAAGTCGGCGGCGAGGGCCGCGAGGTCCTAGCCGTCCGAGTCAGATCCGGCGGGCACGGGCGTCGGGCCGATCACGGTGGCACGATGGAGGACGGACCAGGGCAGCGCGGGGGGCCGAGCCTCCACGGCCCCGGCCAGCTGAGGGGATGGATGCCCGTGGCCTCGAGCCAGCAGTTCCAACGGCCCCGCAGGCCCGAGCCGGTGCTCATCACCGAGGCCGAGCCGAGCCGGGCCGACCTGCACGCAGCCCGCAAGAAGCGCTACGCGATCACCATGGGCGTCCGCGGGATCTGCATCGTTCTCGCCGCCGTCTTCTACCAGATCGTCTGGCTGATGATCGTGTTCGCGATCCTCGGCGCGGTGCTGCCCTGGGTCGCCGTCGTCATGGCCAACGACGGCCCGCCCAAGAAGCGGGTTCAGGTCAATCACTACGACGCGCGACCCGACCGGGTCCTGGAGCGACGCCCCACTCGCGTCATCGACGGCTGAGGCCGTCCGGGAGCACCGCTCATCGGGCTCCCGGACGCCGGACGACGTCGGCCGCCAGCGCCAGACCGGCGTCGAGCGCGGCGGCAGGGTCGACGTCCCGGTTGTGGAGCCAGGCCGCGAGCAGTCCGGCGGCGAAGGCGTCGCCCGCTCCGGTGGTGTCGACGACCTCGGTCGGGTGTGCCGGCTGGTGGACCAGCGTCGAGGCGGACGCCCACACCGCGCCCTCGGCTCCCAGGGTCACCGCCACGACCGGATGCCGTGCGGTCAGCGCCCGGGCGGCGTCGAGGGGGTCCGTGCAGCCGGTGAGCAGCCGCGCCTCGTCGGCGTTGGGCAGCAGCAGGGTGGCCGCCGCCGTGTCCTCGAGCCAGCGCGCCGCGCCGTAGCGGGCCAGCGGCCCGGTCGAGGCCGGGTCCACCGACACCGTGCAGCCGGCCGCGACGGCGGCGGCCAGGGCGGCGAGCCCGGCCGCCCGTGGGCCGGGGTCGAGCAGCGTGTACCCCGACAGGTGCAGGTGGCCTCCGGCCGGCGGACGCGGAACGTCGGCCGGCTGCAGCGCCAGATTGGCGCCGCGATCGGCGAGCATGCTGCGCTGTCCGCCGGGCTCGACCAGGCTCACGATGGTCCCGGTGGCCGCGCCGGCCACGGTGCGCAGGGCCGGCCGCACCCCGGCCGCCACCAGCTCTGCACGGAGGCCGGCGCCCGCGGCGTCGTCGCCGACGCAGCCGGCCAGCTGCACGGGAATCCCGAGC
>JALYMS010000149.1 GCA_030773535.1 Actinomycetota bacterium
TGGGCCGTGTCCTCGATGTGTTCGAGGCGGTCGTTGCCGCGGGCGGCGAGTCGTCGATCAGCGAGATTGCGCTGGCATGCCGGTTGCCGGTGCCGACGATCCATCGCCTGGTCCGCACCGTCGTCGAGCGCGGGTACATGCGTCAGCTGCCCAACCGGCGGTACGCGCTCGGTTCGCGGCTCGTCCCGCTCGGTGAGGCCGCCGGCGCCGTGCTCGGTGCCTCGGGCCGGCCGGTGCTCCAGGCGCTGGTCGCCGAGCTCGGGGAGTCCGCCAATCTCGCCGTCCTGGAGAGGGACCGTGTGACCTACATCGAGCAGGTGGAGTCCCACCACACCATGCGGATGTTCACCGAGGTTGGCCGGCGGGTGTATGCGCACTGCACCGGCGTCGGCAAGGCGGTGCTCTCCCTCCTTCCCGACGACCACGTCCGCGCGCTCGTGCTCCGAACCGGGATGCCCGCCCAGACGCCGCGCAGCATCACGGACCCGGACGAGCTGGTGCTCGCCCTGCACCGCATCCGTCGCGACGGCTTCGCCGTGGACGAAGGCGAGCAGGAGGCCGGAGTGCGCTGCGTGGCCGTGCCGGTCCAGGCCGCCGACTTCCGCATGGCTGTGTCGGTGTCCGGCCCCGATGCACGCATGACGCCGGAACTGGTCATGCGGGCGGTTCCCCTCCTCACCCAGGCCAGCCGCGAACTGGCCCTCGCGCTGGCCGGGCGTCCTCCCGCCTGACGTCGCGCTTCGACGGTCGCCCTGCCGTCGTCAGCGACCGGTCCAGCGAGCCTGTCCGCGCTCGACGAAGGCGGCGACCCCCGCCCGGAAGTCGGCGCTGCCGAACACCTCCCGGACGAGGTCATCGCCGTCGGGCAGGTTCGCCCGCCGGAGACGTGCGACGGCCTGGCCGGCCGCCTTCATGCTCAGCGGGGCGTGGCTCAGCAGCACGTCGAGGAGGGCGGTCAGGGCACCGTCCAGCCCGCCGTCGGGCACCACCTCCCCGACGAATCCGGCCGCGTGCGCGTCCGCCGCCGACAACAGCCGGGCCCGCAGCAGCATGTCCAGCGTGCGGCCGGGGCCCAGGTGATGGACCAGCAGCGAGTAGGTGTTCATCGACAGGCAGTTGCCGAGGGTGCGGGCGATCGGCACGCCGAAGCGTGAGGACTCGGTCGCGATCCGCAGGTCGCAGGCGGCGGCGAGGGCGAGGCCGCCTCCCACGCAGGGCCCCTCGATCGCCGCGACCGTGGGCACGGCGACGTCCTCGAGCCGGTTGACGACGCGTTCGATGCGCTCCTCGTAGGCGATGCCGTCGTCGCCGCTGCTGAAGGTCAGGAACTGGCTGATGTCGGTCCCCGCCACGAACGCGCGGCCGCCGACCCCGCGGAGCACCAGGACCCGGACCGAGTCGTCGGCGTCGGCCCGTGCGCACGCCTCCTCCAGGCCCTCGTACATCGCGAAGGTCATCGCGTTGCGCGCCTCCGGGCGGTTGAACAGGACGGTGAGCACCGCCCCGTCCTGGCTCACCTCGAGCTCGCTCATGCTCCCTCCCCGGGGGCTGGTGGCTGCGGGCGCCGGGGGACGGCGACCGCCTCGTCGCTGGGGGCGGTCTCCGGCGTGCCGGCCGGTCCGGCGACCGCGTCGGTGACGTCCGCAGGAAGCCCGGCGCGGGTGAGCACCGCGCGCGTGTCGGCGCCCAGCGGCGGACCGGCGTGCCGGCGGACCGGCGGACTGGCTGACAGCCGCATCGGGTTCCCGATCTGCCGCTGGGGCGGCAGGGACGGGTGCTCGGCCTCCCAGAAGAAGTCGCGCGCGGCCAGGTGGTCGTCGGTGAAGACCTGGCCGTAGTCGTTGATCGGCGCGCACGGGACCCCGGCGGCGCCGAGGGCGGCCTCCAGGTCCGCGGTCGTCCGGTTCGTGGTGCGCGTCTCGATGGTGTCGCGGAGCTCCTCGCGGAGCACGTGCCGCTTCGTGGCGTCGGAGTAGCGCTCGTCGTCGAGCTCGGCGTCCATGCCGAGGCTGCGGCACAGCCCGGCCCACGTGTTGGGCGTGTTCGCGCCGATGGTGATCCAGCCGTCCGACGTCCGGAAGGCCTGGTAGGGAGCCTGGCTCTGGTGCGCGGACCCCAGCGGTCCCCCCACCTCGCCGGTGGCGAAGTACTTGCCGGCCTCCCACACCGCCAGGCTGACGCCGGCCTCGAAGAGGGAGACGTCAATCGACTGCCCGACGCCGGTCCGGTCCCGTTCGCGCAGCGCGGCGGTCACCGCCAGGGCCAGGTACAGGCCGCACACGAGGTCGCAGACCGGGACGCCGACCTTGACGGGCTCGCCCCCGGGTGTGCCGGTGATGCTCATGATCCCGCTGCGCGCCTGGGCCATGATGTCCAGCCCCGGCAGCGGCGCCAGCGGCCCGTCCTGACCCCAGCCGGAGCCGGAGGCGTAGACCACCCGCGGATTGACCGCCTGCACGCCGGCCGCGTCCAGACCCAGCCGCGCCATGGCGCCCGGCCGCAGGTTCTCGACGACGACGTCGGCGGTCTCCACGAGGGCGAGGAACGCCCGCTTGCCGGCCTCGGACTTGAGGTCCAGGGCGACCGACTCCTTGTTGCGGTTCAGCCGCAGGTAGGGGCTGCTCTCCCCGTCGACGAACGGCCCGCTGGCCCGCACCGGGTCACCGGAGCGCGGATCCTCGATCTTGATCACTTCGGCGCCGAGGTCGGCCAGTTGCATCGCGGCGAAGGGCGCAGCCATGAAGACGCCCACCTCGAGCACCCGGATGCCCTGGAGCGGGGCGTGGGCCCCGCCGTCCGTCTCGGTCATGTACCCCTCCGTGGCTCTCTGCGCGTGCTCGTCAGTGTGGTCATGACGCGACCGCGCCCCGGCGGCGGGGAGCCGTCCGGGGCGCGGTCGTGAGTGCTAGCGGATGGTCACAGCCAGCCGGGCACCACCAGGACCAGCCAGGTGACCAGCGGGATCGCCGCGACCATCGAGAAGCCCCAGATGATCAGGGCCCTGAAGGTTCTGTCCCGCTCGGGCTCGGTCGCGTTGGCGACCACGAGCGCGCCGCTGGTAGAGAACGGGCTGGAGTCGACGATGGACGACGACAGCGCCAGAGCGGTGATGAGCCCGATCGCCCCCACCGCGTTGTCGCCCTGCAGGAAGGGGACGGCCAGTGGGATGAGCGCGCCGAGGATGCCCGTCGTGGAGGCGAAGGCCGAGACGACGCCGCCGATGTAGCAGATCAGCAGCGCGGCAATCAGCGGGACGCCGAGCGCGGCGACCGCGGTGCCCAGGTATCCCGGGGTGTCGATCTCCTGCATCAAGCCGACGTAGGTGACGATGCCGCAGACCAGGAGCACGGTGGGCCAGGCGATCTGGCCGACGGCACCCTTGGCGCCCCGGGGCGCGAGGATCGACAGGATCACGCCGACCGTGATGGCCAGAAGGCCGATGTCCAACTCCAGCGGCAGGAGCGCGCCGAGGACGAGGACGCCGAGTCCGACGAGGGTGAGCGTGCGGTCGCGGTCGAGCGTCGTGACCGGCCCCTCGTGGTGCTCCGGCGCCACCGCCACCGTCTGCACGGCCTTGGTCTCGGCGCGGTCGTCGTCCTCGTCGTGCAGGTGATCCGACTCCCCGTGGCGCGGGGTCCCGGCCGCAGCGCCCGTTCCTCCGGAAACCACCGCGCCCTGGGTGCTGGTGCTCCCCACGGCGGTCCGCCGAGCCGATCCCCCAGGGATGTCCGCGCCGGTGTCCTCCGTCGCGTCGCCGGCCACGGTGGCGGCGACGAAGTCGTCGTCGTGCGTGTCACTCGTGTCGACCCGGCCGCCACCGAGCAGCTTGCGGCCGCCGTAGAGGAAGAAGACCAGGATCGACAGCAGGATGTTGATGACGATCGAGGCGCCCCACAGGAAGAGCGGGCTGCCTTCCAGGTTGTTGTCGGCCACCACGGTGTTGGTGATCGAGCCGAAGATGGACAGGGGGGAGAAGCCGCCGGCGGTCGCGCCGTTAATGATGAACAGGCCCATGAGGACCGGGTTGATTCCATAGCGCCGGGCGAAGGACATCCCGACCGGCGCGATGATCGCGACGACCGCCGGCACGACGCCGCCGATCGCCGTGAGGGCGCCGGTGACGGCGAACATCGCCCACGGGATGGCGAGGAGGCGACCACCCGAGGCCTTGACCGAAGCGTGCACGAGCCAGTCGACGGTGCCGTTGTTCTTGGCGATCGCGAACAGGTACGTGACACCGACCAGGATCACGAACAGCGACCCCGGGAAGAAGCCGAAGATCATGTCGGCGTACTCCTCGGCCCCGAAGAGGAAGTAGCCGAAGACGAAGGCCGCGACGAGAGCCAGGGCTCCCATGTGGACGGGTAGCACGGTGGCGATGAGGAAGACCGCCATCAGTACCAGGATGGACGCGAGCTGACTGGACACCTTGTTCCCCGAGTCGGTCGTAGGACAGGGACCGTAGGTGGACTTCCACCCCACGGAATGATGTTTTCGCTGGTGGGTCGGTCATTAAAGTGGTCGTACGGGGGGGAAGTGTCAAGGGTCATACCCGGACCGGCCACTCGAAGGCCGGTCCGGATGGCGGAGGTAATCTTTCGCTGTGCGGATTCTCGGCGGACCCGCCGACCACGCGACGAGAGGCGAATCCATGCCACTGCCGGGCGGAAGCACGGGCGGACGACACTTCCTGCAGATCCCCGGGCCGACGAACGTTCCCGACCGGGTCCTGCGGGCCATGGCCCACCCGACGATCGACCACCGTGGGCCCACCTTCGCGGCCCTCGGCAAGGAGGTGCTGGAGGCGGTCAAGGCGCCGTTCGGCACCACGCAGCCGGTGGTCATCTATCCCGCGTCCGGCACCGGCGCTTGGGAGGCCGCGCTCACCAACACGCTCTCGCCGGGCGACCGCGTCCTCTGCTTCGAGACCGGCCACTTCGCGACCCTCTGGCAGGAGATGGCGGGCAAGCTCGGCCTCGTGGTCGAGTTCGTCCCGGGCGACTGGCGGCACGGCGTCCCCCCGGAGGCCGTGCAGGAACGTCTCACCGCCGACACCGGCCACGAGATCAAGGCCGTCATGGTCGTCCACAACGAGACGTCGACCGGCGTCACCAGCCGGGTGGGCGAGGTCCGCTCGGCCATCGACGCCGCGGATCACCCGGCGCTGCTGCTGGTCGACACCATCTCCTCCCTGGGCAGCATCGACTACCGGCACGACGAGTGGGGCGTCGACGTCACGATCTCGGGCTCGCAGAAGGGGCTCATGCTCCCGCCGGGGCTCAGCTTCAACGCGATCAGCGACAAGGC
>JALYMS010000150.1 GCA_030773535.1 Actinomycetota bacterium
CCCCCGGGGAAGAGGCTGTCGCCGGTGAACACGTGCACGTCGTCGTCGCCGGATCCACGCCAGACGAGAGCGATGCTGCCCGGCGTGTGCCCGCGCAGGTGCACCACCTCGAGCGTCTGCTCGCCGACGGTCACGGAGTCGCCGTGCTCCACCGTCCGCTGCACCGGCACCGGGAGGACGGCGGCGTCCGCGGCGTGCGCCACCGTCTGCGCGCCGGTCGCCTCCACGACCTCCGGGAGCGCCCGGTGGTGGTCCCAGTGCCCGTGCGTGGTGACGACGGTGCGCAGGTCGGCGTCCCCGATCAGCGCACGGAGGGCCTGAGGCTCGGCCGCCGCGTCGATCAGCAGCGCCTCTCCCGTCGCGGTGCACCGCAGGAGATAGGCGTTGTTGGCCATCTCGCTCACCGCGAGCTTGGCAATGGCCAGGCCGGGCACCTCCCGGACGGCGGCGGGCCCGCCGACCTCGACGTCGCCGGTGTATGCCGGAGCGCTCACGGAGGACTCCTCTCGGAACTGTCGGAGTAGATCGTTACGGTCCAGGCATGGACGCTAGCGGAGGTCCCGGCAGCACCTCGGTCGTCGGGCTACCGGCGACGGAGATCGCCGCCCGGGTGCGGTCGGGGGAGCTGTCGGCGGTCGACGTCGTCCGCGCCCACCTGGAGCACATCGCGGCTGTGGACGCGCGGGTGGGGGCCTTCCGCGTCGTCCGGCGGACGGCGGCACTGCTCGAGGCGGCCACTGTCGACGCCGCGCCCGACCGCAGCTCCCTGCTGTTGGCCGGGGTGCCGATCGCGGTGAAGGACAACGTCGCCGTGGCCGGGGAGGTCTGCACCGATGGGTCCCCGGCCGCGCCACAGGTCCTGCAGACCGCCGACCACCCGGTGGTGGCCCGGCTGCGGGCCGCCGGTGCGATCGTCGTCGGCATCACCCGCGCCCCCGAGCTGTGCCTCTACGCCTCGACGGACGGCCCCGGCGCCGTCAGCCGAAACCCCTGGGACACCGCGCGCTCCCCGGCCGGCAGCTCCGGCGGGAGCGCCGCGGCCGTCGCCTCGGGCAGCGTGCCGCTCGCCCACGGCAACGACGGACTGGGGTCGCTGCGGCTTCCCGCGGCGGCCTGCGGGCTGGTCACGCTCAAGCCGGGCCGAGGTGTCGTCCCCGGCGGCATCGGGTTCGACGACTGGTCGGGGACGGCGGTGAACGGCGCGCTGGCCACCACCGTCGCCGACCTCGCGCTCGCGCACGCCGTGCTGGCGGGGGAGGAGCCCGGACCGCCGGCCTCACCGGGCCGACCCCTCCGCATCGCCGTCTCCACCCGCTCCCCGCTGCCCGGCCTCCGCGCCGACGGTCCGGCGACGGCGGCGGTCGACTCGGTCGTGGCCCTGCTCAGGGCGGCCGGTCACACCGTCGTCCGCCGGGACCCGCCGATCAGCACGAGCGCCGCGGCCGGGTCCCTCGCCCGGTGGATGGCCAGCGCGGAGGACGACGCCGAGCACCTCGGCATCGACCGATCGGCACTGCAGCCGCGCAGCCGGACGCACGCCCGGATGGGGCGGCTGGTCCGCAGGGCCGGGCTGGTCAGGCCGCGGACGGCTGAGCGCTTCCGGGAGCGCATGGTCAACTGGTTCGACGACGTCGACGTGCTGCTGAGCCCGGTGATCACCGGTCCTCCACTGCCCGCGCGCCCGTGGCATGAGCGGTCGTTCCTGGCCAACGTCACGGCCAACGCGCGCTGGGCGCCGTGGACGGCCGCCTGGAACCTGGCCGGGCTTCCCGCGCTCGTCCTGCCGGCCGGCGTCCGGCCGGAGGGGCTGCCGCTGGCGGTCCAGTTCGTCGGCTCCCCGGGCTCGGAAGGACGACTACTCTGGCTGGCCGGAGAGCTGGAGCGGACGCAGCCATGGCGCCGGTACGCGCCGGTCTTCGACCCCACCGCCCCGCCGGTCGCAGCACCGGTCTGAACCTCGCTCCTGACGGCGGCGCGCCGTCCCGCACGCGTGGCGGAACCGACAGCGGGGCACGCGGGAAGGGGAACAGCTCTCGATCGGGGCCCTTGGCTCCCGGTGATGCATCTGGCCACAGCGACTGACAGGGATCACATGGACCGCCTCGTCGTCCGCGGCGCCCGCGAGCACAACCTCAAGGACGTCCACCTCGACCTCCCCCGCGACGCGCTCATCGTGTTCACGGGCCTGTCGGGGTCCGGCAAGTCGAGCCTGGCCTTCGACACGATCTTCGCCGAGGGCCAGCGCCGGTACGTCGAGTCGCTGTCGGCCTACGCCCGCCAGTTCCTCGGCCAGATGGACAAGCCCGACGTCGACTTCATCGAGGGCCTCTCACCGGCCGTCTCGATCGACCAGAAGTCGACCAACCGCAACCCCCGGTCCACCGTCGGCACCATCACCGAGGTCTACGACTACCTCCGCCTGCTGTACGCCCGTGCCGGGCAACCGCACTGCCCGAACTGCGGCAAGCCGATCTCCCGCCAGACGCCGCAGCAGATCGTCGACCAGGTGCTAGCCATGCCGGAGGGGACCCGGTTCCAGGTTCTCGCGCCGGTGGTGCGGGCCCGCAAGGGCGAGTACGTCGACCTCTTCAGCTCCCTGCAGACCCAGGGCTTCTCCCGCGTCCGGGTCGACGCGACGGTGCACTCGCTCACCGAGGCGCCGAAGCTGAAGAAGCAGGAGAAGCACACCATCGAGGTCATCGTCGACCGGCTGACGGTGAAGGAGAGCGCCAAGCGCCGCCTGACCGACTCGGTGGAGACGGCGCTCGGTCTGGCCGGCGGCCTCGTCGTCCTCGAGTTCGTCGACATGGACGAGCACGACCCGTACCGCGAGCGCACCTTCTCCGAACACCTCGCCTGCGTGGACGACGGCCTCTCCTTCGAGGCGCTCGAGCCCCGGTCGTTCTCGTTCAACTCGCCCTTCGGCGCCTGCCCGGAGTGCACCGGCATCGGCACCCGCAAGGAGGTCGACCCGGAGCTGGTCATCCCCGATCCGCAGAAGAGCCTGGGTGAGGGCGCGGTCGCTCCGTGGGCCGGTCACATGAGCAACGAGTACTTCACCCGGCTGCTCACCGG
>JALYMS010000151.1 GCA_030773535.1 Actinomycetota bacterium
CGCGCCTAACATCGAACACATGAGCGAATCCAACGTGAACTCCGGACAGGCCGGCGACCCCACCGCCGAGAAGGACCCCTCGGACTGGGTGACCGGCGACGAGCCCGCCACCGGCGCCCAGAAGAGCTACCTGGAGACCCTCGCCCGGCAGTCCGGCGACGACGTCGAGGTGCCCGAGGACCTCACCAAGGCCGACGCCTCGAAGAAGATCGACGAGCTCAAGAGCTGAGCTCTCAGGCCTCGAGCTTGTAGCCCAGGCCCCGCACCGTCAGCAGGAGCGTCGGGTTGGCGGGGTCGGGCTCGAGCTTGGCGCGCAGCCGCTTGACGTGGACGTCGAGGGTCTTGGTGTCTCCGACGTAGTCCGAACCCCACACGCGGTCGATGAGCTGACCGCGGGTGAGCACCCGGCCGGCGTTGCGCAGCAGGTACTCGAGCAGGTCGAACTCCTTGAGCGGCAGCGAGACCGGCTCGCCGTCCACCGCGACGACGTGCCGCTCGACGTCCATCCGCACCCGGCCGGCTTCCAGGACGCCCTCGGTGGGAGGCGGCTCGGCCGCGTCGCCCCGCCGGCGGAGTACCGCCCGGATGCGGGCGACGAGCTCGCGGGCCGAGTACGGCTTGGTGACGTAGTCGTCAGCCCCCAGCTCCAGACCCACCACCTTGTCGATCTCGCCGTCCTTGGCGGTCAGCATGATGATCGGCACGTTGCTGCGGCTGCGCAGCGTCCGGCACACCTCGGTCCCCGGCAGGCCGGGGAGCATGAGGTCGAGGAGCACGATGTCGGCCCCCGACCGGTCGAATTCGGCCAGCGCCTCGGGGCCGCTGCGTGCCACGACGGCGTCGAAGCCTTCCCGACGCAGCATGTAGGACAGCGCGTCGGAGAAGGACTCCTCGTCCTCCACCACCAGGACACGGGTCATGAGGGGTGCTTCTCCAGATTCTGGGCAGGGGCGGGCGCGGCTTGATACAGCGGGATCCGCAGGGTGAACGTCGAGCCGAGACCCTCCTCGCTCCAGACGGTCACGGACCCACCGTGGTTGCTGGCCACGTGCTTGACGATCGCCAGTCCGAGGCCCGTGCCGCCGGTACTGCTGGCCCGCGACTGGTCCACCCGGTAGAAGCGCTCGAAGACCCGGTGACGATCCTTGCGCGGGATGCCGATGCCGCTGTCGGTGACGGCGATCTCGGCGAACCCCGACCGGGCCCGGGCGGCGAGGGCGATCCGGTCCGATCCCGCGCTGTAGGCGACGGCGTTGGCCAGCAGGTTGGTGACGGCGGTGGCGAGCTGGCTCTCCACGCCCCGGACGACCAGCCCGGACTGCCCACCGACCGCGATCTCCAGGCCCCTGGCGCGGGCTGCCGTCCGTGTCCGGTCGACGGCCTCGGCCAGCACCGTGTCGACGTTCACCGGCACGAGCTCCGGCAGCGGCTCGCCGCCCTGGATCCGGGACAGGTCGATCAGCTCCCGCACGAGACGGCCGAGCCGGTCGGCCTCGTGGGCGATGCGTCCGGCGAAGCGCTGGACGGCCTCCGGATCGTCGGCCGCCCCCTCGATGGCCTCGGCCAGCAGGGCGAGCGCGCCGACCGGGGTCTTGAGCTCGTGCCCGACGTTGGCCACGAAGTCGCGGCGGACGGCCTCGACCCGCCGGGCCTCGGTGACGTCCTGCAGCACGAGTGCGACCGGCCCGGGGGGCGGCAGCGTTCCGCTGTGCAGCCGCACGCCGTGCACGCCCACCAGCCGGGGACCGGTCCCGACCAGGTCGCCCGGCAGGCGGACGTCGATGCGGCGACTGCCCCCGGCGCGCACCTCCTGGACCAGTTCCAGCAGCTCCGGCACCATCAGCCGGCTGCCGCGCACGATGCCCAGGGCGCGGGCTGCCGGGTTCGCCAGGAGCACCGCGTCGTCGGTGTCGAGCAACACCACCGCGGGGTCCATCAGATCCAGGAGCCGCCGGGCCAGCGCCGCCTCGGGAAGCGCGAGCATATCGGTGCTCGGACCGCTACCGCCGGGATCCTGGCGGTAGCGGAGGATGACCGTGGCGGCCACCACCCCGCCGAGGACGAGGCCGACCATCAGTGCGACCAGCGGACTCACGCCCTGATGCTAGGTCCGGTAGCGGGCCGCATGGTCGTTCCGGGCCGGTGCTGCTGCTCGTACGGGTCAGTGTTCATCCCGCCGTGAACCCGCGTTCACCCCGCGTCCAGCGGCTACGGTGGCCCCCCCGTCCTACGCTCGACATGAATGCGGCACGGATCCGGGCCGCTGCGAACGAGGAGGACGACCGTGCGGGACAGTTTCCGCGAGGAACTCGACGACATCAACTCCTGCCTGGTCGCGATGGCCAACTCGGTCGGATCCGCCATCAGCACGGCGACGACCGCCCTCCTGGACGCCGACGTCGCTCTGGCCGACCTGGTCATCGCCGGTGACAAGGAGATCGACGCGACCCGGGAGAGCATCGAGCAGAGGTGCTTCACGCTGCTGGCCCGCCAGCAGCCGGTGGCCGGCGATCTGCGCAACATCACCACCGCGATGCGGGTCATCAGCGACCTCGAGCGCATGGGCGACCTCGCCGAGCACATCGCCAAGATCGCGCGGAGGCGCTTCCCGGAGAACGCTGTCCCGCAGGAGGTGCGGCCGGCGTTCCTCGAGGCGGGCCACGTCGCCGAGATGCTGGTGGCGAAGGCCGGCACGGTGATCGCCACCCGTGACGTGGAGGCCGCACGCGAGCTGGAGACCGACGACGACGCGATGGACCGGCTGCACCGCGGCCTGTTCCGCCAGCTGCTGTCCGACGACTGGCCCTACGGCATCGAGGCGGCCATCGACATCACGCTGCTGGGCCGCTTCTACGAGCGCTTCGCCGACCACGCCGTCAGCGTGGCCCGGCGGGTGGTGTACCTGGTGACCGGTGAGAAGCCGGTCCCGGTGACGGCGGAGTAGCGGGCGGAGTAGCGGCGGAGGCTCGGTTCCCCACCGGAGGTGTGTCTACTTCTTGCCCTGGTTCCGGACCGCCTCGATCGCGGCGGCCGCCGCATCCGGATCGAGGTACTCGCCGCCGGCCTTGGTGGGTCGCAGGTCGACGTCGAGGTCGTACCGGAGCGGGACGCCGGTGGGGATGTTCAGCCCGACCACCTCCGCGTCCCCCATCCCGTCGAGGTGCTTGACCAGTGCCCGCAGGCTGTTGCCGTGCGCGGCCACCAGCACCGTCGCCCCGTTGCGCAGGTCGGGGACGATCGCGTCGTACCAGTACGGCAGCATCCGGACGACCACGTCCGCGAGGCACTCGGTCGACGGACGCGCCTCCGGCGGGAGGGCGGCGTAACGGTCGTCGCCGTCCTGCGCGAACTCGCTCCCGGGTTCGATGGGCGGCGGCGGGGTGTCGTAGGAACGCCGCCAGGTCATGAACTGCTCCTCGCCGTACTCGGCGAGTGTGGCGGCCTTGTCCTTGCCCTGCAGGGCCCCGTAGTGCCGCTCGTTGAGCCGCCAGGAGCGCCGGACGGAGATCCACTGCCGGTCGGCCGCAGCCAGCGCCAGCTCGGCGGTGGTGATCGCCCGCCGGAGCAGCGAGGTGTGCAGGACGTCGGGCAGCAGACCGTTCTCGACCAGGAGCTGCCCGCCCCGTGCGGCCTCGACCCGACCCTTCTCCGACAGGGGCACGTCCACCCAGCCGGTGAACAGGTTGGCCTTGTTCCACTCGCTCTCGCCGTGGCGGAGCAGCACCAGGGTTCCGCTCGTGGTGTTCGTCACGCCGCCATCCTGCCGGATGTTGCTCAGCGGGCCAGCAGGGGCCAGACCAGCCAGAGCTCGAAGAGGGCCGGCGGAGCGAGGCCGAGGAGCAGCCACGGGCTGCGGATCCGGAGGGCCGCCCCCCACCGGACAGCGCCGACCAGGGCGACGTTGCACAGCACCGCGAGGGCCAGCCAGAAGGCGATCGCCGCGACATCGACGACGAACAGCTGCGCGAAGACGAGTTGGACCGCGCAGATCAGCAGCGGATAGACCAGGGCCGAGGCGGCCACGACCCCCATGAGCGCCCTGGCGCGCCGCGCGGCCGCGGGAGAGGTCTGCGCCATCCCGACGGGGTTAACCAGGCGGAGGGTCAGGCAACCGCGCGATCGGGGGCACCCGAGCACGCCGTCCGGACCGCCGCCGCCACGATCTCGGCGGCCGTCCGCAGCTGCTCGTCGGTGTGGGTGGACATGACCGAGAGGCGGAGGACGCCCTGGCCCCTGGGGACGGCGGGGTAGGCCACGGCGTTGACGTACAAGCCCTCGTGGAAGGCGGCCCGCCAGGCGGCCACCGTTTTCCCCTCCTCGTCGGTGGGGACGGCGATCACCGCACCCCGGCCGGGCAGCGGCGCGGCCCCGGCGGCGGCGAGCGCGCTGCGCAGCAGCTCACCGTTGGCGCGGGTGCGTGCCATCCGCTCCGGCTCCGAGCGCAGGATCCGCAACGCCGTCAGCGCCGCGCCGACCGAGGCGGGGTCGTTGGCCGCGCTGAAGACGTAGGGCAGCGCGGAGGCGCGGATCCCGTCGGCGACCGCTCGCGAAGTCAGCACTGCGCCACCCACGCTGGCCAGCGACTTGCTGAAGGCGATCGTCACGGCGTCCACCCGCTCGCGTACGCCGGCCTGCTCGGCGGCGCCGCGGCCGCCCGCACCCAGGACCCCGAGTCCGTGTGCCTCGTCGACGACCAGACGGGCCGAGAAACGGTCGCACAGCGCTGCGATCCCGCCCAGCGGAGCGAGCGCGCCGGTCATGGAGTAGACGCCGTCGACGACGACCACCGCGCCGGCCCGCCGGTCGAGGCGCTCCAGCCGCGACGTGAGGGAGGACAGGTCGTTGTGCCGGAACCGGCTCACGGTGCCCCGGCTGGCCGAGGCCCCGGCATGGACGCTCGCGTGCGCGTGCGCGTCGACCAGCAGCACGTCGCCCCGGCCGCCGACCGTGGACAGCAGCGCCACGTTGGCGTTGATCCCGGAGGAGGTGAGGACGGCCGCTTCGGCGCCGTAGTGCTCGGCCAGCTCGTCCTCCAACTGGAGGTGCAGCCGCGTCGTCCCGTTGAGCACGCGGCTGCCCGACGTGCTGGCGCCGTAGCGCCGCACCGCTGCGACGGCGCCCTCGATGACGCGGGGATCGCCGGCGAGACCGAGGTAGTTGTTGCTGCCCAGGTTGATCCGCTCGCGGCCGTCGTCGTACCGGGTGAGCGGCTGCTGGGCACCGCCGGTGGGGACGCCGTGGGTGGCGACGCCGTCCCGCGCGTGCTGCCGGAACAGCGCGGCGAGGCCGTTGTCGAGGAGGGGCGCGAAAGCATCCCGGCGCCCGTCCACTGCGCCACTGTGCATGGTCGGTCGCGTACCGTCAACGCTAGGTGGCCCTTCGTGATCACAGAGTGAGCGGAGACACCTTCCGGCGGCGCCCCGGCAGCCAGACGAGCACGACGACGGTGGCGATCGAGCTCGCGGCGGCCGTCCCCACGGCGGTCACGTGCATCGCCGAGACGAACGCCTCGCGCGCGGGCCCGATCACCGTCGCGGCCGTGCGCGCCGCGTCGGCGTCGCCGGCCGCCTCGACGCGGTCGACCGCCTCGAGCGTGGCGACGATCGACCGGCCGGCCTCGGCCCGGGCGTCGGGCGGCAGGACGTCGACGGCCGGCCCCAGCTGGGCCGAGTAGGTCGCCGCAAGCACCGAGCCCAGGATGGCCACCCCGAGGGCGCCGCCGACCTGGCGCACCGCGTTGTTGACCGCCGCCCCGGCGCCGGCCTTCTCGCGGGGCACGACGGACATGATCGACTCCGTCGCCGGCGCCATGACCGAGCCCATGCCCAGCCCCTGCACCGACAGGATGACGACCAGCAGCCAGAGTGGCGACGTCTGGTCGAGCAGCTGGAAGCCGAGGAACGACAGGGTGATCAGCAGGAAGCCGGATGCGCAGACCGCCTTCGCCCCGTGCCGCTCGGCCAGCCGGGAGCTCCGCGACGCCATGAGCGCCATGCCGAGGGCCACCGGGATGAGCGCGGCGCCGCTCTGCAGCGGGCTGTACCCGCGCAGGCCCTGCAGGAAGTAGACGAGGTAGAAGGTCGCGCCCATCAGCGCGAAGAAGTTCAGGCCCAGCGCTGTCGCGGCGGCGGAGAAGGCCGGGTTGCGGAAGAGCGACACGTCCAGCGCCGGGTGCGGGGAACGGCGCTGCAGCCAGACGAACAGGCAGAGCAGCGCGAGGCCGCCGAACAGCGGCACGAGCACGCCCGGCGTCGTCCAGCGCTCGCCCGAGCCGCCGCGGATGATCCCGTAGACCAGGCCGGCCAGGGCCACGATGGACAGCAGCACCCCGGCAACGTCGAGCCGTCCGGGGTCCGGATCCCGGGACTCGGGCACGACCGCGAGCGTGCCGATCAGGCCGAGGAGCGCGACCGGGACGCCGATGAGGAAGACCGCGCCCCACCAGAAGTGCTCGAGCACGGCGCCGCCGGCGAGCGGGCCACCGGCGACCGCGAGTCCGGCGGTGGCGGCCCAGATGCCGATCGCGCGGCCCCGCTCGGCCGGCGGGAAGACGTTGCTGATGACGGCAAGGGTGGTCGGCTGGACCGCCGCCCCACCGATCCCCATCACCGCGCGCCAGATGATCAGCTCGAGCGGGCTGCTGCTGAACGCGGCGAGCACCGAGCCGAGGGCGAACACACTCAGCCCGATGAGCAGGACCTTCCGGCGGCCGATCCGGTCACCGATCACACCCCAGGAGAAGAGCAGCCCGGCGAAGACCAGGATGTAGGCGTCCACCGCCCACTGGAGCTCGGCGTGCGTGGCGCCGAGCTCCCGCTGCACCGAGGGCAGGGCGACGTTGAGAATGGTGTTGCCCATGATCACGACCAGCAGGCCGACGGTCATGGTGGCGAGCACCCACCAGCGCCGGGCGTAGCCGGGAGGGGCCTCGGCCGGCGAGCTCAGGCGGTCGGTGGCGGTCACGTGCCCGTGTCGGGCCGCCGGGCGGGATCAGCGAAAGCCGCGAATCCCTCGAGGTTCTTCAGCGACTCGCCCCGCTTGACCCGCCACTCCCACTCGCGGCGGATGGAGCTGCCGAAGCCGATCTCCAGCATGGCGTTGAAGTGGTCGTCGGCGTAGCTCAGCACCGCCCCGAGGATCCGGTCGAGCTCCTCGCCGTCGATGGCGGCGTGCGGCAGTCGCCCGGTCAGGTAGACGTCGCCGACGCTGTCGATCGAGTAGGCGACGCCGTACATCCGGGCGTTGTGCTGCAGCAGGAAGGTCCAGAGCTGCTCTCGGTTCTCGTCGGGCTGCCGGCAGACGAACGCCTCCACCCGGAGGGCGTGCTCCCCGACGAGCAGGCCGCAGACGGTCTTCAGCTTGTTGGTACCGGGGAGGTCGACCAGCCACCTGCCTGGCCCCGGGTGCTCGGAGGCGAGCTCGCCGTCGCGCAGGGCCGCCTCGATGACCGCGTCGAGCTCGGCGACGGTGCGGCCGGTGCTCATCGCGCCCACTGCACGCCCGGCAGCGCCCGGATCGGCCCGACGACCCGCCGTACCGGTTGCACCGCCGCCGCCATGTCCTCGGCAGCGGACGCGTAGGCCTGGACCAGCGCGTCGGCCGTCCGGTCCCAGGAGAACCGCGTGGCGTGCCGGCGGGCGCCGGCCGACAGGAGCTCCCGCCGGGCCAGGACGGCGCGGACGGCGAGTGCGTAGTCGAGGGGGGCATGGCCCTCGACGAGCACACCGGAGATCCCGTCGCGCACCGCCGTCGGCAGCCCGCCAACGGCGGCCGCCACCACGGGCACGCCGCACGACTGGGCCTCCAGGGCGACCAGGCCGAAGGACTCGTTGTGGCTGGGTACGACGGTGACGTCCGCGGCCCGGTAGTGATCGGCGAGGCGCTCGGCGGGCTGCGGCGGAAAGAAGTGGACGAGCTCGGCGATGCCCAGACCCACGGCGAGGTCCTGCAGCTGGCGGGGTGCAGCCAGGCCGGAACCACTGGGGGCGCCCACCACGTGCACCCGCAGGCGGGCGCGCAGGGCGGGGTCGGCCGCCAGGAGCTCCGCGGCGGCGCGCAGGACGACGTCGGGCGCCTTGAGCGGCTGGATCCGGCCGACGAAGAGCAGCACCACCGCGTCCGACGGGATTGCCAGGGCGGACCGGGCGGCGGCGCGGCTGCCCGGGGCGAAGCGGTCGAGGTCGACCCCGGGCGGTACGACCAGGGTGCGGACGGGATCGGCGCCGTACAGGCGCACGAGCTGGCGCGCCTCCTCCTCCGTGTTCGCGATGAGCCGGTCGGCCTCGTGCACGACCTGCTCCTCGCCGATCACCCGGGCCCGTGGTTCGGGGCGGTCACCCACCGCGAGCGCCTCGTTCTTGACCTTGGCGAGGGTGTGCGCGGTGTGGACGAGCGGAACGCTCCACCGGTCGCGGGCGAGCCAGCCCACCTGGCCGGAGAGCCAGTAGTGGGAGTGGACGACGTCGTAGTAGCCGGCCTCGTGCTGGGCCTCCTCGCGGAGGACCGCGGAGGTGAACGCGCAGAGCTGGGCCGGCAGTTCCTCCTTGCCCAGACCCTCGAACGGGCCGGCGCTGACGTGCCGCACGGTGACCCCGGGGGCCATCTCGACCACCGGGGCGAGGTCGCTGGAGGTGGCGCGGGTGAAGATGTCGACGGCGATGCCGCGGGCGGCGAGCCGCTTCGAGGCCTCGACGATGTAGACGTTCATGCCGCCGGCGTCGCCCGCGCCCGGCTGGTCGAGCGGGCTGGTGTGCACCGAGAGGGTCGCCACCCGCCGCGGCACGCCGGACCGGGGTGGGCGGCGTGCGGGCACGTGCGACGACCTCCCGCTCGGTTGTGCTCGATCCGGGGGTCACGTGGCCCCCACCGACTGCTCATCCTGCAACAGCGACAGGATGTGGTTCATGCCGGGTACCGACTCCGCCCACTCCCCCGTCCAGCGCTCTCTCCCCGGGACCGGCCGCACGGCCGTCGTCACCGGAGCCTCCAGCGGCATCGGAGCGGCGACCGCTACCCGGCTGGCCGCCGAGGGCTTCGACGTCGTCGTCGGCGCACGCCGGGTGGACCGGCTGACCGCGCTCGCCGACTCGATCGGGGCGCGGGCGCTGCCGCTGGACGTCACCGACCAGGCGTCGGTCGAGGCGTTCGCGGCCGCGCTGGAGCGCGTCGACGTCCTGGTCAACAACGCCGGTGGCGCGTTCGACGCCAAGCCCGTGGCCGAGGCCGACCTCGACTCCTGGGCCCGCACGTACGACCTCAACGTCGTCGGCACGGTGCGGGTGACCAAGGCGCTGCTGCCGGCGCTCCGGGCCTCAGGAGCGGGCGACGTCCTCTTCGTCAGCTCGACCGCCGCGCTGATCAGCTACGAAGGCGGGGCGTCGTACACGGCGAGCAAGCACGGCGTGCACACGATGGCCGAGACGCTGCGGCTCGAGCTGTGCGGCGAGCCGGTCCGCGTCATCGAGATCGCGCCGGGGATGGTGCGGACCGAGGAGTTCTCGCTCAACCGGCTCGGCTCGTCGGACGCGGCGGACGCCGTCTACCGGGGCGTCCGCGAGCCGCTGGTGGCCGAGGACGTCGCGGACTGCATCGCCTGGACGGTCACCCGCCCGCACCACGTGAACGTCGACCTGATCGTCGTCCGCCCGCTCGCCCAGGCTGCCCAGTGGAAGGTCCACCGGGAGGACTGAGCTACCGCTTCCCCAAGAGGCCATAGGCCTCGGCGACGGATGCGTCATCGAGGCAGGACCCGAACCACTCTGAGGCCGCTCGGGCGTACAGGGCACGCAACCGGTCGGAATGAGTGTCTCCGATGTAGGTCATGGCCGGACCGCGGTCGGCTCGGGGGCCAACGTGACGCCGAACTGCTCCTGCACCGCCTCGATCACGCGGCCGGCGAAGGCCATGAGCTCGGTGGCCGTCGCGCCGGGCTCCGTCGTCAGGGCAAGGCTGTGGCGCGACGACGTCCCGACGTGGCCCTGCCTCGTGCCGCGTCCGAAGCCGGCGGACTGGACGAGCCAGGCGGCGCTCAACTTGACCGCGCCGTCGCCGGCCGGCCAGCTGGGGCAGCCCTCGACCGCTTTCTCGGACGGCACGATCGGATTGGTGAAGAACGAGCCGGCGCTGCGGCTGTCCGGGTCGTCGGGATCGAGCACCATGCCCTTCCCGCGGCGCAGCTCGAGCACCGCAGCCCGGACATCGGCCAGTGGCGCTGTGTCGCCGATGTCCACGCCGAGACGACGGGCGAGCTCGGCGTAGCCGACCGGGCGGGACTGGCTGCCCGGCTGCAACGCGAAGGTGACGTCGAGGACGACGAACCGGCCGGGCTCACGCTTGAACCGGCTGTCGCGGTAGGTGAAGCCGCATTCGGCTGCAGTCAGCGAGTACTCCGCCTTCTCGGCCCGGTCGTACACGGCGACCGCGGCGATCGTCTGGGCGACCTCCTGCCCGTAGGCGCCGACGTTCTGCACCGGCGTGGCACCGGTCGACCCCGGGATGCCCGAGAGCGCCTCCATGCCGGCCAGCTCGTCGGCCACGGTGAAGGCGACCAGCTCGTCCCAGTCATGGCCCGCCTGGACGACCAGCCGGTTCTCCATGCGCTCGATCCCACGGCTGCGGACGGCGACGACATCCCCCGGCCAGCCGTCGTCCGAGGCGACCACGTTCGATCCGCCGCCCAGGACCAGCAGCGGGCGGCCGGCCTCATCGGCGTCCCGGACCGCGCCCACCAGTTCGGTGGCGTCGTACACCTCGACGAGGCGCTCGATGGGACCACCCACGGCGAGGGTGGTGAGGTCCGCCAGCCGGACGTCGCTTCGAACCTGCACGCCCCGAGGCTAGCCGGGACTAGCCTCAGGACCGGTGAGCGAGGCGGACGGGGACCACAAGCGGCGGGCTTCGCTGTCTCCGCAGCGGAGGATGCCGCGCCTGGCGGCGGGCCGGGCCCGCGCCCTCGGTCTGCCCACCCGAGGCACCACGAACGCCAATCGGCTGCGCCGGGTAGACCGCTGGCTGCTGGCGACGCAGGTGCCTCGCCTGCGGGACTCCGCCCGACCGGTCGTGGTCGACCTGGGCTACGGGTCGTCGGCCGTGACCACGCTGGAACTCGCGGAGCGGCTGGGCGCCGAGGTGGACGGCCTCGAGGTCGTGGGCCTGGAGATCGACCCGGCGAGGGTAGCCGCGGTCGCTGCGGACCGGGACCCGCCACGCGTCGACTTCCGCATGGGCGGATTCGAGCTGGCCGGTCTGCAGCCGGTCCTCGTGCGCGCCTTCAACGTGCTTCGCCAGTACGACGAGGACTCCGCGGCCCGGGCCTGGGAGACGATGCGCGGCGAGCTGGGCCCCGGCGGTCTGATCATCGAGGGGACGTGCGACGAGTGGGGGCGCCGGTCGGCGTGGGTGACCCTGGACGCGGAGGGGCCACTCACTCTCACGCTCGCCACGCGGGTGGCCGACATCACCACCCCGTCGGACCTGGCAGAGCGGCTGCCGAAGGCGTTGATCCACCACAACGTCCCGGGGCAGCCCGTGCACGAGTTCCTCCGGGCGTTCGACGCGGGCTGGGCCGCCGCGGCCGGCCTCTCGACCTTCGGCCCCCGTCAGCGCTGGGTCGCGGCCGTGGAAGCGGTGGCCGGCCAGGGCTGGCCACTGGTGGGCTCGAGCCGCCGCTGGCGGCACGGAGAGGTGACGGTGCGCTGGTCAGCGGTCGCGCCGGTCTGAGTTCATGCCCGCGTCCTCGGCCGGCCCCGTCGACCTGCCGACGACGATCGTGCTCCCGCGCCTTCTGATCCGCATCCGAGCCTCGTTCCGCCGTGCGGAACGATGCGCCCGTGCGACTGCCGCCTGGACCTACGCCCGTCGCCGGCGGCACGGCGGAACTCCTCGCCGACGCCGACCGGAACGGCTCGTGGGTGCTGCTGGTCGAGGGCACCCCGCAGTCGCATGTCGACCTAGACGACCCGACGCACCTCGAGTTCGAGTACGTCCGACGCATGGGGCACGTCCTCGACCTCGCGGCCGACCCGGGCGCCCCGCTCGACGTCGTCCACCTCGGTGGCGGTGCGCTCACGCTTCCCCGCTACGTGTCGGTGACCCGACCGCGCTCCCGGCAGCGGGTGGTGGAGATCGACCAACAGCTGACCGACCTCGTGCGCGAGCACCTCCCGCTGCCGCGCGGCGCCCGGGTCCGGGTGCGTGCCGACGACGCCCGGGTGGGCCTCGCCGCCCTCCGGGAGAACAGCACGGACGTCGTCGTCACCGACGTCTTCGCCGGGGCCCGCACGCCCGCGCACCTGACCAGCGCGGAATTCGTCGCCGAGGCGCGCCGGGTCCTGCGGCCCGCCGGGACCTTCGTCGCGAACGTCGCCGACGGTCCGCCGCTGCGCTTCGCCCGGGCCCAGGTCGCCACCCTGCGCTCGGTGTTCCGCTCCGTCTGCCTGCTCGGCGAGCCCGGCACGCTCCGCGGACGACGCTTCGGGAACCTCGTCGCGGTCGCCTCGGACGCGGATCTGCCCATCGACGCCTTCGTCCGGCGCTGCGCCGCCGATCCCATGCCTGCCCGCGTGGTTCATGGCGCCGACCTCGGCCGTTTCGCCGGCACGAGCCGGCCCGTCCTCGACGCCGACGCCGTCGATTCGCCTGCACCGCCCCAAGGCGTCTTCAACCGCTGATGGCACGAGCCGTCCATCACCAACTGCGGTCAGGCGACCGTAGGGTCAGCGGCATGAACGTGCCCGCTCCCTACCGGCTGCGCCGGGACACCTCGCACGCGATGGTCGCCGGCGTCTGCGCCGGTATCGCCCGCCGCTACGGCTTCTCCCGCTCCGGCCTGCGCTTGGCGTTCGTCATCTCCTGCGTATTGCCCGGCCCGCAGTTCGTCGCCTACCTGCTGCTGTGGGTGCTGCTCCCGGCCGACGACCGGTACTGAACTCAGGCAGCCGGGACGTCGGGCGTCGCCGGTGGGGGTACGACCGCCATCATCGTCGCCTGCATCGCCGCGACCAGACGCGGCTCGTCGGTACCCGTCAGCGCGTGCACCTCGCCCCGCGTGACCACGATCGTGCGGCCGGCCCGCAGGACGGTGGCGGTCGCACGGAACCGCTCCCCCGCCGCGGGCGCCAGGAAGTTGGCCGAGAAGTCGACGGTCAGCACCTCGCGACCCTCAGGCATGGTGGTGAGGGCCGCATAGCCGCAGGCGGTGTCGACCAGCGCCGTCACCGCGCCGGCGTGGGTGTAGCCGAACTGCTGGCCGAACCGGGGATCGCGCGGCATCTCGAGGACCACCCGGCCGCGCGCCACCTCTGCCATCGAGGCGCCCAGCGTGGCCAGCATCGACTGGGCCGCGAAACTCGCCCGCACCCGTCCCTCTGCCGATTCGCTGAGCGGATCCGCCAAGCTCACCAGCTGTTGCCGCGCCGCAGCCCTCGAACCGCCGGCCGGACGTCGACCAGGTAGACGATGGCCGCGATCACCGCGGGCAGCCCGAGGAAGCTCATGGGCCCCCGCCAATAGAGGAGCAGGGCGGCCAGCGCCGTGATGGCGACCCAACCCGGCTTGGTGAGCTTGCCGGCGGCCACGAAGCCGTTGGCCGGCCGGACCAGAGCGTCGACGAGCGCCCACAGGGCCAGTGCCAGGACGCCCCACCTGAGGAGGTCGAACAGCAGCTGCTGGAACGCCATCATGAGCCGAGCCTACTCGTCGGAGCCCTTCTGGCCGCCGGTTCGACAGGCTCCGCCGCGCCCTTCACCCGCACAAGGGAGGCCGGCCGAACTTTCCCTCCGCACGCGACAAGGCCCCGGAGCGCTGTTGCAGCCCGGGGCCCTGGGCGGGACCGACGTCAGTCGCCGGTGGTCTTCTTCGCGGGAACGGCGGTCGGGTCCGAAGGGCGTGCCGTACGGGCGCGGGTCACCGGAGTGGTCGTCGCCGAGGCCGGCGACTTGGTCGCCGCGGCGCTGCTCTTCTTGGCCGGGGCCTTGGCCTCGGTGGCCTCGGCCTGCGACTTCGGAGCGGTGGCCGGCTCCTGCACGGCGCTCTCCGCGGTGGCCTTCGTCGCCTCCGCGACGTCCTCGGCCTTGCTCTCGGCCTTGACGGCAGCCTTGCTCGCCTCGGCGGCCGTCTTCTGCGCCAGCGAGGTCACCTCGTTGGACACCTCGGCGACCGCCTCGGCCGTCTCCTCGAACCCGGCCTTCGCAGCGGCCTTGCTCGCCTTGGCGCCGGTCTTCTGCGCCAGCGAGGTCGCCTCGTTGGAGGCCTCGGCGACCGCCTCGGCGGTCTCCTCGAGCACGTCCTCCAGGGTGTCCTCGACGGCGTCCACGGCCTGCTCGGCGCGGCGCACGACCCGCCGGAAGCGGGGCTGCGTGCGCAGCTCCTCGACGACGTCGGCACCGCGCTCGGCCAGCGACTCGACGGTGGTGACCGCCTGCGACCGGGCGGTTTCGACCAGCTCGGCGACGCTGCTGCGGATCGCCTCGGGACGGACGGCGGTGGCGAGCTGCTGGGCGGCGGTCCGGGCCTGGCCGACGGCCTCGGTGGCCCGGGTGCGGGCCTCCTTGACGGCCAGGTCGGCCTGCACCTGGGCCTCGCCCGGCAGGGCCTCGGCCTTGGAGACGAAGCGGCCGAACACCGTCTTCGCGCGCTCCACGGCCAGGTCACCGGCGCCGATGGTGGCCAGGATCTGGGTCTTGTAGATCTTCGCGGCGGTCTCGCCGTACTGCTTCACGGTCTGGGTGGCAGTCATGCCGACTCCTTCGTAGAGCTGGTCGATGTCAGGGGGGAGGCCGCCGGGGAGGACGGCTGCGATTCGCGGACGTAGGTCTCGTAGAGCTCGAGCAGGATCGCCTTGTGCCGCTCCGACAGCGCACTGTCGGAGCGGATCGCTGCGACCGTCTCGGCGTTCCCGGACCGCCGGTCGAGGATCCCGGCCTGCTCGTAGAGAGATTCGGCGGAGATCTTCAGCCCACGGGCGATCGACGCGAGGATCTCCGCTGAAGGCTTCCGGAGGCCCCGCTCCACCTGGGACAGATAGGGGTTGCTGACCCCCGCGGTGCGGGCGAGCTCGCGCAGGGACACCCGGGCAGCGCTGCGCTGCTCGCGGATGAAGTTCCCGACCTGTGAGCTGACGGCCGCGACGCTCGACGCGTCGGCGACCGACTCCGCCACGCTGCCGGCGACCCGGTCCACCGTCTCGCGGACCGTCGTCACCTGCTCGCGGACGAACTCGCCAGGGGTCTGCATATGCCGAGTCTAGGCGCGGGTGCTAGCTCCTGCAAGCGGAGCAGCTAGCAGGGCGGGTGAGCACGGTCACACCAAAAGTCCTGCTCAGGCCACCAACGTCTCCGCCGGTCGCACATCCCCCACCACACCGCCCCCACCACGCACGGGGGTCTGCAACCAGGGCTCGACGACGTCGGCCGGCACCCCGAGCCGCCGGAGCCCGGCCGCCAGCGCAGGCGTGCGCCCGCGATCGCCACCGTCGTCGAGCTTCAGCGCCACAGCACCACGGCCGGGCAGGGCTGCCACGTGGACGCCGTCGGCCCCGCCCTTCACCAGCAGCCCCGGAATCGAGGTCATCAGCTCGGTGTCCTCGCGGCCGGAGCCCGCGACCAGCCAGGGATGGGCCCGCATCGCGTCGGCGACGGCCCGGTCCGCGGTGCCCTCGGGGGCCTGGACGAGCGAGAGCACCCCGCGCGCCAGCCCGGTCACCGACAGCGCGTGCTGGGGCGCGCCGCACCCGTCGACGACGACGGCCGTCACCGGCTCCCCAGCCGCCTCGCCCAACCGCGCCTCGACCGCCCGCTGCAGCGGATGGTCCCGGTCCAGGTAGCCCGCCGTGGGCCAGCCGGCCGCGACGCAGGCGGACAGCATCGCCGCGTGCTTGCCCGAGCAGTTCATCGCCAGGCGGTCGGGCACCCGGTTCGCGACCAGCCACGCGGCCTTCGTCGCCTCGTGCATCGGCAGGGCGGGCGGGCAGCCGAGGTCGTCGGGAGTCAATCCCGCGGCAGCCAGCATCGCGGCGGCGAGGTCGCGATGACCGTCCTCGCCGTTGTGCGATCCCGCCCCGATGGCCAGTTCCTGCAGCGACCGCGGCCGCCATCCGGCGGCCAGCATCGCCGTCGCCTGCACCGGCTTGTTGGACGAGCGCGGGAGCGTGGGCCGGTCGACGGCGCCGGCAGCGAAGGACACCGCGCCGTCGGCGTCCAGCACGACCAGCGAGCCCCGGTGCACCGACTCCAGGAACCCCGACCGCCGGACCTCGACCAGGACCGGATTGTCCGGCCAGCGCTCCGCGGGCTCCGCCGCGGCGCTCAGTGCCGGCCCTCGTCGCCGAGCAGCGCGGCCACGTCGGCCTCTCCGTCGCGGTAACGCCGGCCGAGCTCCGCGGCCAGCCCGTCCATCACCTGCTGCACTCCTCGGCGGCGCTCGGAGAGACCGCTCTCGGCCGCGGCGAGGGCCTGCGCGGCCTTCTCCAGCTTGGGGTCGGGCAGCGCCGAGATCGACGAGAGGTCGACGCCGGGAGTCAGGGAGTTGACCCAGGACTCGTACTCCTCGGGTGCGTGCGGCTGCACCGTCTGGTGCCGCCCCAGCCCGTGCGCCGGCCCCCGGCCCTTCTCGGCGAGGATCTCGGGCAGCAGGTCCACCAGCGACCGGCCGTCGCTCTCCGCCCTGCGCTGCAGCTCGCGGCGGACGATGTCCAGCCGACCCTGGAGCAGCCGCCGGGTGTAGGAGAGGTTGACCTCCTCCTGCTCGGCGTCCCTGCGCAGCCGGCGGACCTCGGACATCGGCAGCCGGGTGACGTTCTCCAGGAAGGCCGGATCGAGGAGCGCGTCGACGGCGGCACCTCCGGCGGGAACGGGCTTCGGGCTCATGGTGCGGCGGCCTCCACGGGTGAGCGGTTGATACCGAGCATGCTGCGGGCCTCGCCGGTCGTCATCGGCGGCCGTTGGGCGATGCGGGCCAGACCGGCCGCACGGGCGACCAGTTGGGCGTTGTCCCGGACCGGCTCGCCGGGAGCGTAGGTGAGCGTGTCCTCCATGCCCACCCGCAGGTGCCCTCCCGCCGAGAGCGCCGCGAGCATCACCGGCAGCGACGTGCGGCCCACGCCGGTCGCGGCGAAAGTGGCGCCCGCCGGCAGGAACGGCAGGCAGGCGGTCAGCGCCTGCGCCGTCCCGGGCATCCCCCCGGGGACACCCATCACCAGGTCCACGTGCACGTGCCCGCCGTGCGGCGGTCCGTGGCGGTCGAGCAGCCGCTGCAGAGTGGCCAGCTGGCCCAGGTCGAAGACCTCGTACTCCGGAACGATCCCGCGCTCCTGCATCCGGGTGTGCAGCTCCACGATGAGGTCCCACGGGTTGGCGAAGACGTCACGGCCGAAGTTCACCGTGCCCAGCGTCAGCGAGGCGGCGTCGGGCTCGGTGTCGAGCACCGCCAGCCGGGCGTCGAACGGATCGGTGACCGCTCCGCCGGAAGACAGCTGGACGACCAGGTCCGTGGACTCCCGGACCCCGGAGACCACCTCGCGCACACGTCCCAGATCCAGCGTCGGCCGCGCCTCGGCGTCCCGGATGTGCAGGTGGACCACCGAGGCGCCGACCGCCTGGCAGTCCCGTGCCGTCGCGACGATCTCCTCGACGGTCACCGGCAGCGCCGGGACGTCGGCCTTCGCGGTCTCCGCGCCCGTCGGCGCCACGGTGATCAGGGTCGCCGCGCCGGACCTGGACGAACTCACCGGGGGATCGTGGCAGATCGCACGGCGCGCACCCGTTCGCGGGCGGCAGCGACCGTGTCGTCGACGGCAGGGGGAGCGTCGTCCGGGTCGATCGCGGCGGTCGACCCGGCGACGGTGAGGGCGGCGTCCATCGCGACCGACTGCTTCACCAGGGCGAGCGCGATCACGCCGAGCTCGTGGTGGCGCACCACGCTGCCGACCCGGCCGACCTCGCGAGCACCGACGAGGACCGGCGTGCCCGGCTCGGCCAGCACCTCGCTGACGCCGTCGAGGTGCAGCAGCACCAGGCGACGCGGCGGCCGACCCAGGTTGTGCACGCGGGCGACGGTCTCCTGACCGCGGTAGCAGCCCTTGTCCAGGTGGACGGCGGTCCTCAGCCAGCTCAGCTCGTTCGGGATCGTGCGGTGGTCGCTGTCCACGCCCAGCCGAGGTCGCCGCGCCTCCACCCGCAGCGCCTCGTAGGCCGAGCTGCCCGCCGGCGCGGCACCCGCCGTCCGGAGGCGATGCGCGACGGCGCCGACCTCGGTCCGCGGGACGAGGAGGTCGAAGCCCGGCACCCCGTCCCCGATCGGCGGCATGCGGCGGACGAAGCCGTTGGCGAAGGTCTCACTGGCAAGGGCCCGAACCTCGTAGTCGGTGCCCGGCACCGGCAACCCGGCGGACGCCAGGACCTCGGCGCCCTTCGGTCCGACGACCGAGAGCAGCGCCCAGCGATCGGTGACCAACATCGGCTCGACCCGCAGCAGGAAGCGCATCCGGTCGAGGAACCCGTGCAGCGCTGCGCCCGCGCCCGGCTCGACGTCGGCCCAGGTCGTGCCCCCGAGGTCGGCCAGCACGAGGTGGTGCTCGACGTGCCCGTGCGGGGAGAGGACGAGCGCCTCGGTGCCGCTGCTGTCGGCGAGTGAGTCCAGGTGCTGGCTGGTGAGGCTGTGCAGCCACGTCAGGCGGTCGGCGCCGGGAACGGCCAGGACGTCGCGGTCGCTGCGGTCGACCAGTCCAGCGCCGTCGGCGAGCAACCGCTGCTCACGCAACGGATCGCCGTAGTGGGCGGCCACTGCATACGGGGAGCCCTCACCGCCCTCCGCCAGGACGGCGCCGGGGAGGCCCAGCAGCGGTGAGGAACGGGGTGCGGCGGTCATCGCTTCTCTTCTCCGGCTCGTTCGCGGCACGCGCGGCACGTCCCGGACAGGGCGACGTGACCGACGTCCACGGTGAAACCGTGCTCGGCGCCCAGACGTTCCGCGGCCTCGTCGAGGATCGCCGGGTCGACCGAGGACACACCTCCGCAGGAGGAGCACACGACGTGCAGGTGCGGGTGCTCAGCCACGTGGTAGATCGGCGCACCCTTGCCGAGATGGGTGTGCCAGACCAGGCCCAGCCGCTCGAGCAGCTCCAGGTTCCGGTACACGGTGGAGGTGTCCGGCGCGGCCTCGTCCGGAGCGGCCTCCTCGCGCAGGCGGGCGCCGATGGACTCCGGGGTCGCGTGCTCCAGAGCGGTCACCACCGCGAGCACCCGCCGTCGCTGCGCCGTCAGGCGCAGGCCGCGGGCCCGGAGCCGCTCGGCGAGCGGCACCGCCGGCGTCGCTGCCTCCTCGTGGCCCATGCGCGGAGCCTATGCCGGGTGTGCGGCAGTCTGGGCACGTGAGCGAGCTGCGTGCGGTGGCGGTCTGGCGGAACGGCGGAGCGTCGGTCGTGCCCCCCGACGAGCCGGTGGTGACGGCGTTCGACCAGGGCCTCGGCCGCGGGGACGGCGTGTTCGAGTCCGTCGCGGTGGTCGGCGGCGGGACACCGCACCTGGCCGCGCACCTGGCCCGGCTCCGGGCGTCGGCGGCGCTGCTGGACCTCGCCGATCCGGGCGGCGACGCCTGGCGCGCCCTCCTCGACGCCGTACTGGCCGGCTGGCCCGCGGACCTCGAGGGCGTCTGCCGGCTGTTCCTCACCCGGGGCCTCGGCGAGGGGGCGCCGCCCACCTGCTTGGCGCTGTTGGCGCCCGTGCCGGCCGAGACGGTGCGGCAGCGCGCCGAGGGCATCTCGGTGGTCACACTCGGGCTGGGCGTCCCGGCCGCCTTCCGCGCCGGGGCGCCCTGGCTGCTGGGCGGCGCGAAGACGCTGTCGTACGCCGTCAACATGGCCGCTCAGCGGCACGCCCACTCGGTCGGCGCCGACGACGTCGTCTTCACGTCCCTCGAGGGCCAGCTCCTCGAAGGGCCCACGTCCACCGTCGTCTGGGCGGCGGACGGGACCCTGCACACGCCGCCGCTGGACACCGGAATCCTGGCCGGCACCACGATGGCGCGGCTGTTCGCCCGGGCGGCGGAGGAGGGATGGCCGACGTCGGTGACCCCGGGAACGGCGGCCGACCTGCACGCCGCCGACGCGGTCTGGCTGCTCTCCGGCGTCCGGGGAGCCGCGCTCGTGCACACCCTGGACGGCGTGCGCCGAGGGGACGCCGGCCTCACCGCCCGGGTGCGGGAGCTCCTGGGCCGGTAGGCTCGCCCTCGGTGCGCCGGGAAGTCTGGTCGGCAGGTGTTCGACGCCTGTCCCGACCGACCCCGCATCCCGGGAGCCGCACCCCGTGACCACCCCCTCACCTCGCCTGCTCGGCCGCGGATCGTGGACCGAGACTCAGCGCATCGCGTCGGTCCTGCGCAAGGAGACCGTCGGTGGAGCGCTCCTGCTGGTGGCCGCCACCATCGCCCTGGTCTGGGCCAACTCCCCCTGGGCGGCCGCCTACGAGACGCTGCGCGACACCCGTGTCGGCCCGGCGTCGTTGCACCTGGACCTGACGCTGGGCACCTGGGCCGCGGACGGGCTCCTCGCGATCTTCTTCTTCGTCGCGGGGCTGGAGCTCAAGCGGGAGTTCGTCGCCGGCGACCTGCGGGACCCCCGGCGTGCGGCGCTCCCCGTGGCCGCGGCGGTCGGCGGCATGGTGGTGCCGGCCCTGTTCTTCGTGATGGTCAACCTCGCCGGCCCCGAGGGGGCGCTGCGCGGCTGGGCGATCCCCTCGGCCACCGACATCGCCTTCGCCCTCGCCGTCCTGGCGGTGATCAGCACCCACCTGCCCACCGCCCTGCGGACCTTCCTGCTGACGCTCGCCGTCGTCGACGACCTGCTGGCCATCGTCGTCATCGCGATCTTCTACACCGACGGGCTGCACGTCCCGGCGCTGCTGCTCTCTTTGTTGCCGCTGGCCGTCTTCGGGTTCCTCGTGCAGCAGCGGATCCGGTCGGCAGGGCGGTGGGGTCGGTTCGCGAGGCCGTGGCTGCTGATCCCCCTGGCGCTGGTCACCTGGGTGCTGGTGCACGAGTCGGGGGTGCACGCGACGGTCGCCGGAGTCCTGCTGGCCTTCACCGTGCCGGTGGTGCGCAGCGCGGCCGCCGGTGGCCCGGGCGCCGGGCCGGGGCTGGCCGAGCACATCGAGCACCGGATCCGGCCACTGTCGGCGGGCGTGGCGGTGCCGGTCTTCGCGTTCTTCTCCGCGGGCGTCGCCGTGGGCGGACTCTCCGGTCTGGGCAGCTCACTCCGGAACGACATCGCGATAGGCATCGTCGTCGGCCTGGTCGCCGGCAAGGCGATCGGCATCACGGCCGCGACGTGGCTGGTCGCCCGCTTCACGAAGGCGCAGCTGGACGAGGACCTCGGCTGGCCCGACGTCCTCGGACTGGCGCTCCTCGGCGGGATGGGCTTCACCGTCTCCCTCCTGATCACCGAACTCGCCTACGGCGGGGAGAGCGAGAGCTACGAGCACGCCAAGGTCGGCATCCTGGCGGGCACGCTGCTAGCCGCGCTCCTGGCGTCGGGCATCCTGCGGCTGCGCAACCGCCGGTACGCACGGATCGAGGCCGACGAGCAGCGTGACGACGACGGCGACGGCGTGCCGGACGTCTACGAGCCGGGCGGCACCGCGGCGGCACCCGGCCCTCCTGCTCCTCCTCGATAACGTCCACCCGTGATCGCTCGCGACCTGGCCGTCCCCTACCCGTCGATCGGCATGGACGACGACGCGCTCGACGCCGTCCGGCTGATGGCCGAGCAGCACCTGCTCGGGATCGTGGTGTGCGAGCCGGGCGGGCGGCCGACGCGCATCCTGCCCGGCTCGCAGGTGCTGCGCTTCGTCATCCCGCGCTACGTGCAGGACGACGCGGCGCTGGCGCGCGTCATCGGGGAGCGGGCGGCCGAACGACTGCTCGGGGGGTTGTCCGGGCGCACGGTGCGCGACCTGCTCCCCCACCCCCCGGACGTGGAGCTCGCCGTCGTGAACCCCGACGACACCGTGCTCGAGCTCGCTGCGCTCATGGCCCGGACGCACAGCCCGCTGGTCGCCGTCGTCGAGCGGGACGCACTCGTCGGCTGCGTCACCCTGCCCCGGCTGCTCGACGTGCTGCTGTCCCCCGGCTAGGCATGACGCTCGTCGCCGTCGCCGTCTTCGTGACGGCCTACGCCCTGATCGCCTCGGAGAAGATTCACCGGGTCACGGTGGCCTTGGGCGGCGCCGCGGTGATGCTGGCCGCCGGGGTGCTCGACTTCGAGCACGCCTTCCACAGCGAGGAGACCGGTGTCGACTGGGAGGTCATCTTCCTGCTGCTCGGGATGATGATCATTGTCGGCGTCCTGCGCCAGACGGGCGTGTTCGAGTACGTCGCGATCCGGGCCGTCAAGAGGGCCGGTGGCGGGCCCTTCCGCGTCATGGTGCTGCTCGTCCTCATCACCGCCGGCGCGTCGGCCCTGCTCGACAACGTGACGACGGTGCTGCTCATCGCGCCGGTGACCCTGCTGGTATGCAACCGGATCGGCGTGAACCCGGTGCCGTTCCTCCTGGCGGAAGTCTTCGCGTCCAACGTGGGCGGCACGGCGACCCTCATCGGGGACCCGCCGAACATCATCATCGCCGGCCGCGCCGGGCTCACCTTCAACGACTTCCTGATCCACCTGGCGCCCATCGTCGTGGTCCTGGTCGGTGCCCTCCTGCTGCTGTGCCGGGTGATGTTCCGCGACCAGTTCGCCTACGACCCTGAGGGGGCCGCCGAGGTGATGGCGCTCGACGAGCGCGAGGCTATCTCCGATCCTCGGTTGCTGATCAAGTCCGGCGTCGTCCTGATCGCCGTCCTGGTCGGCTTCGTGGTGAGCGCGACCACAGGAACGGCACCCGCCACGGTCGCGCTGCTCGGCGCGGGCGTCCTCGTGCTCATCAGCGGGCTGCAGCCGCGCGAGTACCTCGCCGACGTCGAGGCGCCGACGCTGCTGTTCTTCGTCGGGTTGTTCATCATGGTCGGCGCGCTCATCGAGGTGGGGGCCATCGGCCAACTGGCCGAGTGGGCCACCGAGGCGACCGGCGGCGACGTCCAGGTGGCCACCTTCCTGCTCCTGAGCGTCTCGGCGGTGCTGTCGGCCGTGGTCGACAACATTCCGTACGTGGCCACGATGGCGCCGCTGGTCGAGTCGTTGGCGGGGAGCACGGGCAACCCTGACAACGTGCTGTGGTGGTCGCTGGCCCTGGGCGCCGACCTCGGGGGGAACGCCACGATCATCGGGGCCAGCGCCAACGTGGTGATGCTCGGCATCGCGGAGAAGAACGGTTACCGCATCACCTTCTGGCACTTCGCGAAGTACGGGTCGATCGTGACGCTGGTGACGGTCCTGCTGTGCGTCCCCTACCTCTACCTGCGGTACTTCGCGTTCGCCTGAGGTCGTTCGCCCACGGCCGAAAATCCTCGTTGCCGATCCCCCCGATACCGACGTACCTTCGTCGTACACGAGAGAGGAGGTGGTCCGTAACTTTGCATAGCTACAGGACTCGTGAGGTGGCTGTCCGCTAGCCGCCGTCCAGATGGGCCGCCCGTTCAGGTCCTGCGCATTCCC
>JALYMS010000152.1 GCA_030773535.1 Actinomycetota bacterium
ACGACCTGACGTGCCTGCCGCCGTTCTACAGCGCCTACCCCGACCGGACGGTGCTCGACATCCGCGCCGGCGAGGCCGGCTGACCGCCGCGGCGGGCGGAGACTGTCCCGTGCTCGACCTCTCCGACGTCCAGGGCCTCGTGGTCCGCGGGTACACCATGCCCACGGCCCGCCACCTCGTCCTGCGCGTCGATTCCGCCCCCCGGGCCCGGGCGCTCCTCGCCTCGCTCCTGGACGGCACCTCTGGCCGGCCACAGGTCACCACGGCCGTCCCGTGGACGCAGAAGCCGGACTCCTGCCTGAACCTCTCCCTCACGCCTGCGGGTCTGCGTGCCCTAGGGGTGCCCGAGGAGTCGCTGACGACGTTCCCGGAGGAGTTCCTCCAAGGGGCCGCCGCCCGCGCGGAGGTCGTGGGCGACATCGGGCCCAGCGATCCGTCGTGCTGGCGGCCGGTGTTCACCGATCCCGGATTCCACCTGCTGCTCTCGCTGTTCGCCTCGACGCCGCAGGCGCTCGAGCGCGCGACCCGCGATCTCCTCGCCGGCAGCGCGCCGGGACTCACCGAGGTGGACCGGCTGGACGCCGGGCTGCTCCCCGCCCGGGTCGACCACTTCGGGTACGTGGACGGCATCTCCCAGCCGACGATCGACCAGGCTCCGCCGACGGGCCGCGCGCGCGACCCGAGCTCCTCCACCAGCACGCGTGCCTCCTCGCGGCCCGAGGCCACCATGCCGAGGGCGAGCTCGGCGGTCCACGGTGCGGGCAGCACGGCCCGCATGAGCGCACGTGCCTCCGTCGGCAGCTCGGACACCTCGAGGAGGGAGCCCCGCTCGCGGGCGCCGACGAGCGTGGACGAGCCGCAGGACCACGGCGAAGCAGCCGGGGAGCGGCTCGGCGTCCCACTGGGGTCACACCTCGGGCAGCAGGACGTACAGCATGGGCAGCGCCGCGGGCGACACCTGCAGCACGGCGGAGTTGCGGACCATGGGCAGGTGCAGCACCGAACGCAGCCGGTCCCGCGGCCGCCCTTTCCTGGCCGACGGAGACCAGGTGGGCCGACTCCGCCAGGGCCCCGGCGATCGGCGCCCAGGCGACCGACGAGTCGGCGATGGCGCTCCGGTAGGTCTGCAGGAGTTCGGCGGCCTGCTCGTCCCGGCCCAGGATCCCGAGCAGCACGACGGCACAGGTGACGACCTCCGGTGAGGTGCACACCTTCGCCGGATGTAGCCCGGCGATCAGTTCGGGGAGCTCGTCCCGGGCCTCGTCGAGGTGTCCGCGCAGGCGGAGGGAGGGACCCCACGAGCTGGCTCCGGAACAGCACCGCCAGGTTGGGACCGCGTGCGCCACGGCCCGGCGGGCGACCCGGCTCGGCGGCGGCCGGATCGCCGAGCTTGAGCATCAGCAGGTGCGCCCGCAGCCACTCCTGCACCGGGCTCAACGCCGCCTCGGACACCAGCGCGGGGGCGGCGAGTTCCGCCCGCACCTCGGCCGGGGTGCGGGCCAGCAGACCGCGGAAGAGCGCGATCCACCCCGCCGCCCGCTTGTGACCGGACGCGGCGAGGTCGGTCAGCCGCTGGAGGAACAGCGTCATCTGCTGGCGGTCGGTACGACGGAAGGCCACCTCGACCAGGGCGTTGAGGCACGCGAAGCGCACCGGTGCGACCTCCGGTGCGAGCGCGAAGGCCCGTTCCAGGAGTTCCTCGGCCGTGTCGGGGCTGGCGGGCTCCGCGATCATCGCGGCGAGAAGCAGTCCCTCGGGGGTCTCCCGGGCCTCGGGTGGCAGCCGGCGCAGCCAGGACTCGAGGACGTCCGGGGGTACCAGCGGCGTCCCGACCTCGCACACCTCGATGACGAGGGCGCGGACGTCGTCCCATGCCGCGGCGTCGGCCAGGAGGTTCATGGCGTCGTGGTAGCGGCGGCGGCCGGCCAGGACGAGACCGGCGGTCCGGCGCGCCGCCGCCACCTGACCGGCGTCGAGGGAGGACGAGAGGATCGCCGACCACAGCCCGTGCAGCGACCACCACCCCGACGGCCCACGAACCACCAGCGGCAGGCCGTGCAGCAGCTTCTCGAGCCGCACGCCCTCCCCCAGCAGCGCCGCACCGAGGTCGTCGTCCGCGCCGCCGACGGCCACCAGCACGGCCAGGGCATGGCGGCGCTCCGGCGAGAGCCGGCTGAGCAGTTCCTCCCAGACGTAGCCGCTCACCGCGTGCGCCCCGGCGGTCGCGGTCAGCTCGGCCAGCGCCGGCCAGCCTCCTACGTCCTCCAGCAGCTCCCCTGGGACGTGCCGGGACGCCGCGAACGCGGCCATCTCGTCGTCCCGGAAGTGCAGCTCCCGCTCACCCACAACCACCGCGTCGCCGTTGGCGACCAGCCGGGACGCACGCAGCGGCAGCGGCGGACGGGAGGAGATGACGACGTAACCGTTGCGTGGCAGCTCCTCGACCAGCCCGGTGAGGAAGCGACCGCCCGGCGAGGCCGCCTCCACCAGGTGCGCGTCGTCCAGGAAGAGCGCCACATGGCAGGGGGCGGCGCTCCAGATCGCCTCGGCGACGGTGAGGGCGGCGTCCCCCGGGTCCTCGGGCACCGGCGCGCTGACGCCCACGGCCGCAAAGGCCCCCGCTGCGAGGAACGACAGCGCCGTGTCGTCCCGCTGGCAGGTCAGCCAGCGGTCCTCACCCAGCGGGGACAGCGTGTTCTCCTGGACCGCCTGGGCGAGCAGGGTCGTCTTCCCGAAACCGGCCGGCGCCACCACGGCGGTCAGCCGCCGGTCGAAACGGGTGCGCAGACGGGCCAGGAGCCGAGGCCGGACGATGAGCCCGCGGTCGCCGAGCGGCGGTGTGTACCGGAGCGCCCGGCTCATGCAGACTCTAAACGCTGGCTGCGCCTCAGCACACGTGGCGAGCAGCGGTGCACATCGGCTGAGGTTTCGACGTGGGCCGACGGCGAGCGGAAAGCGGGCGGCCCGGCTCGACGGGATCCACGCCAAGGCGTAGGAACAGGGGGTGAGCCGCATCAACGACGTCGGAGGCATGGTCGGGTTCCCACCGATCGTCGAGGAGCCCGACGAGCCAACCTTCCACGCGGACTGGGAAGCGCACGTGCTCGCCCTCAATGCCGCCCTGATCCGCCGCGGTATCTACAACCTTGACGAGTTCCGCGACGCCATCGAGCGGATGCCTCCGGCGTCGTACCTCTCCGCCTCCTACTACGAGAAGTGGTTCACCGCCATCACCACGCTGCTGGCCGAGAAGGGCGTGGCGACGCCGGAGGAACTGGCCGGTGCCTGACCGTTTCGGCCCCGGTGACCCGGTACGGACGGCCAGCTGCGATCCCGCCGGCCACACCCGGCTCCCCCGCTACGCCCGCGGCGCCGTCGGACGAGTGGTCCAGGTCGCCGGCCACCATCCGGTCGCCGACGACCGCGCCCGCGGCCTGGCGGGGACGGCGCAGGCGGTCTACCACGTGGAATTCGCCGCAGTGGACCTGTTCGGTGCCGGGAACCACACCGTGACGGTCGAGCTGTGGGAGAACTACCTGGAGCCGGCGGAGAACGAGGAGAAGAGGACACCATGAGTGGGGATCACAGCAGCGCGGCCATCGCCGGGCGGGTGCGGCACGTCGAGGCCCTGCTCGAGGAGCGGGGCCTGCTCGACGACGGCGAGATCGACCGCCGAATCGACGAGTTCCTCGCCGGTGGGTCGGTCCTGAACGGCGCGCGGATCACCGCGCGCGCGTGGGTCGACCCGCAGTTCCGGGAACGGCTGCTCGCCGACGCCAACGCCGCCATCCGGGAACTGGGGCTGTCCATGGCCGGCGCCCTGCAGGAGCAACGGCTGAAGGTCGTGGCCAACACCGCCGCCGAGCACAACGTCGTGGTCTGCACGCTGTGCTCCTGCTATCCGATCGCCCTGCTCGGGCCTTCACCGGCCTGGTACAAGAGCGAGGCGTACCGCTCCCGGGTCGTGCGGGACCCGCGGGGCGTCCTGCGGGAGTTCGGGCTCGACCTGCCCGCGGACACCCGCATCACGGTGTGGGACGCGAGCGCGGAGTCCCGGTACATGGTGGTGCCCCGCCGCCCCGACGGGACCGAAGGGATGTCGGAGACCGAGCTCGCCGGGCTCGTCTCCCGGAAGGGCCTGATCGGAACGGCTGCCGTATGACCGGCCGCCGCCGGAAGACTCGACCTGGGCCGGCGGCGGCATACCGGCGAGTGCTGGCGCTGGCGCTCGCCGTGACCGCGGCCGCGGCCTGCACGGGTGCGCCGGAACGGGATCCGGGGAGCGGTCTACCCCGCCCGGGATCCATGGCTGCGCTCGGGGACTCCATCACCCGCGCCTTCGCGGCGTGCGAGCGCGGCGGGGACTGCGTCGAGGCCTCGTGGGCGACGGGCACCGTCGAGGACATCGACAGCCACGGGCAGCGGCTGGGCATCGACGACCCAGCGGCGGCCTCCAACCTGGCGGTCAGCGGCGCCCGGGTCGCGGGGCTGGCCACACAGGTCCGGGCCGCGATCGACGCGCGACCGGAGTACGTCACCGTCCTCATCGGGGCCAACGACGCCTGCGCCGCGGACGAGGCCGACATGACCCCGGTTGAGGAGTACACCCTCGCCTTCGGCGAAGCCCTGGACGCGCTCGTGCGAGGCCTGCCCGAGGCACGTGTCCTCGTGCTCAGCGTTCCCGACCTGGCCCGCCTTTGGGAGGTCGGGAGGGAACAGCCCGAGGTGCTCCGGAAGTGGGAGTCCTACGGCATCTGTTCGTCGATGCTGGCCGACGCGACGGACAACAGCGCTGCGGCCCGGGACCGCCGGGAACGCGTCCGCGCGCGGGTGCAGGCCTACAACGCCGCCATGGCCGCCGCCTGCGACCGGCACGCACCGCACTGCCGATCCGACCGGAATGCCGTCTTCGACCACCGCTTCGAACTCGCCGACGTCAGCCCCGTCGACTACTGGCATCCGAGCAGCCAGGGCCAGGCGACCCTCGCCCGGATCGCATGGGAAGCGGGCTTCTGGTCCTGACGCACGGGGGGTGTCCTCGTCCGGATCGCCCCGCGCCGAAGGGCATTGCCCCCATCTGGCCACCCGAGCACCATCGACGCAGCGGGGTCCACGCACCACGGCACCACAGGGATCGCGGCCATGAAGCAGACCTCGAGCACGACATTCGCCGAGACCGGGGCCGGAGGCTCCGGGGCGACGATTGTGGGAAACCTGACGATGGTCGCGGGAGCCCTGTTCGCCCTCGGCGCTCTCCTCAGCGCCGCGGTCGAGTGGGCATGGCTCGCCGTCATCGTCGGGTTCGCCCTGCTGGTCTACGTGTTGCCGCGACTGCACCGCTTCCAGTCGCCCGCGGACGGCTGGAGCGGCCGGATCGGCAGCCTGCTGGGCGCCGCCGGCGCGGTACTGATGGTCACGCTCGGCGTCATCTTCCTGGTGTGGGAGGCGGTCGGCACCCCTGACGAACCGGCGTGGGCCGGCGTGCTGTGGATGGCGGGGTTCTTCGCCTTCCTGATCGGCGTCGTCCTGTTCGCCGTGGGCAGCGCCATGGCCAGAAGGTTTACTACGGGTGCCCCGGTGATCATGCTGGTCGGTCCGGCCGCCGCGGTCGCGATCGACATGATGACCGGCGCCTTCTTCGCAGACGACGGCAGCGTCACGGAGTGGGGCTTCTATATCGGCGTCCCGTTGTTCGGGCTGGGCCTGGCCTGGATCGGCTACGCGCTCGCACATGCCTCCCGGGCCCCGATGGCAGGGTGAAGGACCCGAGACCGCACGCGCGGTGAGGCAGCGTCACGCCGCACCAGCGCCCCCGTGGGCACGGGGTCGCGTTAGATGTGCCGGGTGGAACGGGCGGTGGAGCTTCCGACACTGAACGTGCACCAGGAGGGCCGCGGACCGGCCCTGCTGCTCCTGCCGGGCGTGGCCAGCACCCTCGACGAGTTCCACGCGGTGGTGCCGCAGCTCGCCACGCGCTTCGACGTGCTGGTCTTCGACCTTCCCGGTCAGGGCGGTTCCCCAGCCCTGCCGGCTCCGGTCCTGCCCGACGTCGCCGCGCTGACCGACGCGGTGGAACGGGAACTCGACCGGCGGGGTGTTCCCGTGCCGCACGTGCTGGGGGTCTCCCTCGGCGGCCGTATCGGCCTGGAGCTCGCCAGGCGGCAGCGGGCGGCGTCCGTGGTCGCCATCGCGCCGACCGGGCCGATGACCCCGCCGGAGCGGGCGTATCAGGCGTCCATGCTCGTAGCCACGCGCCTGGGTTTTCGCCTCCTCGCCCCGGCGGCCGGCCTGCTGCTGCGCCCGGCCCTTCCACGCACGGCCGCCCTGGCGCTGCTGCGAGCCAGGGATGGCGCACGCCGCCGAGGGAGGCAGCGACACTCGTCCCCGAATTCGCGACGGCGCAGGACTTCTGGCAGCTCCTGCGCCACGCGGTCCTGCCCGAGGCCACGATCGACTACCGCGCGGTCGGCTGTCCCGTCCTCATCGCGCAGGGCACCCACGACGTGCTCACGCTCAGCCAGGCCGCATGGTTGGCGCTCCTGGTACCCGGCGCTCGCTTCCGGCTGCTCCCCTTCGCCGGCCACAGCGGCATCGCCGACGTCCCCGACCGGGTGATCCGCCTCGTGGCGGAGGCGGCGGAGGCTGCCGGTCACGGCTGATCTGGGCCCCGTCGCGCCTAGATCCGGCGGCGCCGAAGGGTCATCGGAGCAACGGCTTGAGGAAGGACCCCGCCACCGCGAGCGCCTCGGCAGCCAGCGGGATGCGGTTCACCAGCGGCTGTCGTCGGAGCGTCGTGTAGACGCTGCGCGACCAGGCGCTGCGGTCGAACCCGTCCCGGGCCGTGTTGTGGTCGTCCAGCGGGGCGAAGAGGTTGTCCGGCGCGTCCGCGGGCTTCGGCTCCCCAGTGTCGTGCGCCTCGAACCCGAACCGGACCAGGAGCGCGTCGACCAGGCGGGGTGCGAACTTCTCACCCAGGATCAGCGCCTTCGCCGAGCCGCCGACCACCAGGTCCCGGACGGGGTGCTCGGCGGCGTGCAGCACCGCGTCCACCACCACGTCGGGCTGGTAGATGGGCGGGGGCGCGACGGGCTTGACGCCGATCTTGGTGCGGGCCTGGTCGAACAGCGGCGTGTTGATCGTCGCCGGCATCACGTTGGTGACGCTGACCGGCAGCTCCGCCCGCTGCACCTCCATCCGCAGCGTCTCGACGAACCCGTCGATGCCGTGCTTGGCGGCGCAGTAGGCGGTCTGCAGCGGCACGCCTCGCTTGGCCCCCATCGAGGAGATGTGGATGAGTGCTCCGCCCTTGCTCTTCAGGTGCGGGATCGCGGCCATGGCGCCGTGGACCTGACCCATGAGGTTCACGTCGACGACCCTCGAGAACTCCTCCGGTGTGGTGTCCTCGAACGGGGCGACCAGCAGGACCGCCGCGGAGTGCACCCACGTGTCGAGCCCGCCGTACTCGGTCACCGCCCGCTGAGCCACCCTCCGCATCTGCGCGGGGTCGGTCACATCCGCCACCTCGGCGCAGGCCTGCCCACCGTCGGCCCGGATCTCCTCGACCAGCGACCGCAGCCCTGCCTCGCCCCGGGCGGCGACGACCACCTTGGCTCCTTCTTTCGCGAATCTGGCCGCGGTGGCACGACCGATGCCGCTCGAGGCGCCCATCACGACGACGACCTGGTCCCGTACTGGCTTCAACACTGTCCGCGGCATGGTGGTCCCGTACCCGGGTTCCCGGGATCCACCGGTGTTCCGACCCTGATGTGGCGCGACCGACACCGCTCGCAGTCCGGGAGGGCTATCCGGGCGACGAGCGGGTACGGCCGGGGCCATGGACGCTCTCACCTTCGGCAAGGCCGGCTTGCAGGGTTGGCGCGCTCGACTGGCCGACGTCCTGGCGGACCCCGTTGCGCGGCACTCCCGACTCGACGCCGACGAGGTGCGGGCCGCCGTCGGCGCCGCGTTCTTCCTCCTGTCGGTTGCCTACGTCGTCGGCACGGTCAAGCGGCTCACCAGCCGGAGCTGACCGGCACGCCGCAGTCCGGCAACTCACCTGTCCGAGGGCTTTCCGCGCCGACGGCCCGGGATCTCGCGACGAGGGCCCGCGGAGCGACGAGGATGTGTCCGTGCCAGGGGATTCGCGGCGACGACTGCGCATCCGAGCACCGAGCCGCGGTGACTTTCTCGCGGGGCTCACCGTCGCGCTCATCCTGATCCCCCAGGGGATGGCGTACGCGCAGCTCGCGGGACTGCCGCCCGTCCAGGGCCTCTACGCCGCCGCGGCTGCCCCGCTCCTCGCCGCTCTCGCCGGCTCCTCGCCGTACCTGCAGACCGGTCCCGTGGCCATGACGAGCCTGCTCACCCTCGGGGCGCTGGCGCCGCTGGCACCGGAGGGGTCGGCGGAGTTCGTCGCCTACGCGGCAGTTCTCGCCGTCGTCGTCGGCGTGGTGCGGCTCCTCCTCGGGCTGCTGCGCGCCGGCGCCTTCGCCTACCTGCTGTCGGAACCGGCGATCAACGGCTTCCTGGTCGCGGGCGCGATCTTGATCGTGGCCTCTCAGGTCCCCCCGCTGGTCGACCTGGTGCCGGAGTCGGTCAATCCGCTGGGTTCCGCGGCCGCTGCACTGGCGCAGCCGTCGGCGTGGGAGCCGGCCGCGCTGGGTCTCGGGCTGGCCACGGTGCTGTGCCTGGTCCTCGGTCGCCGTCTCGGCCCGCTGTTCCCCGCCGCTCCACTGGTCGCCGTCGCCGGGCTGCTCGTCGGCCTCACCGGCTACCCCGGGAACCGCGTGGGGGACATCCCCACGGGCCTGCCGCCGGTGACGTTCGACCTCCTGTGGTCGGCGCTGCCGCAACTGCTCGTTCCTGGTGCGGTCATCGCGATCGTCGGATTCGCCGAGCCGGTGGCGATCGCCCGCCGGTTCGCCGCCGAGGAGCGACAGCGGTGGGATCCCGACCGTGAGCTCGTCGGTCAGGGGCTGGCCAACCTGGCCGCGGGGTTCGCGGGTGGATATCCCACCGGCGGGTCGCTGTCCCGGTCGTCGCTCAACCGGGCGGCAGGTGCCCGGTCCCGCTGGTCGGGCGCGATCACCGGCCTGCTGGTGCTGGCCGCGCTCCCGGTCGCCGACGTCCTGTCCCCCCTCCCCCGGGCGGTGCTCGCCGGCCTGGTCGTCGCCGCGGCGCTCCCGCTCCTCAACTTCCGGGTGCTGGTCCGTCAGTGGCGGCTCTCCCCGCTGCAGGCAGGGATCGCGGTCGCGACGTTCGTCGCCACGCTGGCCTCGGCGCCGCGGATCGAGCGAGGCGTCCTCGTCGGGGTGGGCCTGGCCATGGCCGTCCACCTGTGGCGTGAGCTGCGCCTGCACGTGGGCAGCGAACTGACCGCCGACGGCACGCTGCATCTGCGGCCACAGGGCGTCCTCTACTACGCGTCGGCGCCGGCGCTGCAGGATCGGCTGGTCGACGTCGTGGCGCGGCACCCGACCGCTCGGCGGATGGTCCTGCACCTCAACGAGCTCGGCCGGATCGACCTCTCGGGGATGCTCGCCATCCGGGCCGTGCTCGACGACCTCCGACTGCCGGTCACCGTGGCCGACGTCCCCGTGCACGGCCGGCGGCTCGCCTCCCGGGTGCTGCCCACGCGCTGCCTGGGGCCGGAGGGGGGCGAGGGCGACGGCAGCACGACCGGTACGGCGGAAGGCGCTCCGGAGGACGGCGCCGCGTGACCGCGTCTGAACGGCGTTCCTCCGGGTGCGTTCCCCCCCGCCTCCCGGGTATCGCCCCGGCATGAGCGGCAAGTCTGCGAAGGACTACGAGGCGGATTACACCGAGCGGGAACTGCGCGCCCGGCTCAAGGAGGAGATCAAGGGCGGCGACCGAGGCGGCCGGCCGGGGCAGTGGAGCGCACGCAAGAGCCAGCTCCTCACCACCGAGTACGAGAAGGCGGGCGGCTACGAGCACGAAGGGAGGCGCACCGAGTCCCAGAAGCACCTCGACGAGTGGACCAAGCAGGACTGGCACACCGCCGACGGCGGCAGCGACGCGCGCGGCGAGGACGGCCCCGCGCGCTACCTGCCCGACGCGGCCTGGCAGCTCCTCAGCCCCGAGGAGCAGGAGGCCACCGACACCAGGAAGAAACAGGGCGACGCCCAGCACGTCGCCAACACCGACGCCGCCAAGCAGGCCCGCAAGGCCGCCGAGCTCATCGACGATGACGCGCAGCTCGACCGAGCCCGTCGCGCCGAGGAGGAGCTGGGTCGCGGGCGGAAGACGGTGCTCAGGCAGATCCAGGAGCAGCGCTCGAAGGACTAGGACCAGGGACTCGCGAGAGCCGAGACGCTCCAGGGTCCCGATCACATCCCGGGGCGTCATCGGCTCCGGGTCGGTCGTTTCCCCGACACGTGACGCGCGTCGCGCTCGACGGCGAGGTGGTGCGCCACAGCCTCGCCCAGCGCGACGGCGTCCACGGCGACGGTGACGATCGTGGCGCCCTCGGCGGCGTAGCCGGCGGCCTCTTCCCCGCTGTAGGCGTGCACGCCCACGGGGACCCCGGCGGCGACGGCCCGGGCGACGATCGACGACAGGACGCCGCGCAGCTCGCTCCGGCGGTCCGGGCCGGCCAGCCCCAGGGACAACGACAGATCACCCGGACCGACGTACACCCCGTCCAGACCCTCCACGGCGAGGACGGCGTCGAGGTCGTCGTGCGCGGTCGCGGTCTCCACCATTGCGATCACGACCGGCTCGTCCGCACCGCCGGAGAGCCGGCCGATCGACCGGCTCCCGGCCGGCGCGTACCGGACGGCGGCGACGACCTCCCGGGCGTGCGCGGCGTCGCGCAGGCTCGGGACGATCACCCCGCGGGCGCCCAGGTCCAGGGGGCGGCCCACGTCGGCGAAGGACGGGCTGCGGGTCCGGACGAGGGGCACCGAACCCCCGACGGTGATCGCGGCGGTGATGGCGGGAAGCTCGGCCTCGGCCGTGGCGCCGTGCTGCAGATCGACGACGACGAAGTCGGCGCCGGTCCGCGCCAGGACCTCGCCCGTCACCGCTCCGGGCAGCAGGCTCCACACGCCGGAGCAGGGCTGCCCGGCAGACCACCGCCCCCGCAGGTCCATCTCGCTGGTCGCCATCTGGGAACCCGCCTTCCTTCGCGGCTCCCGAGGGCGTCGGCGTCGGGCACCGACCCGGGACCCGGCCGGGAACGATCCTCCCTCACCCGCTCCACGGGGCTCTGGCTTCCGTCCCCTGCCGCGCCGGCTCGGGGACGCATCTCAGCGGGATGCCGCGCCGTCGCCCGTCCGGGAGCGTGTGCCGGTCGGCCCGGCCTCCGGCCGGGTGCCCGGGTCCACCTCGGGAAAGCCCGCCGACCGCCCGTCCAGCCACGCCTGCCACTCGGACCTGCCCGTCTCCGCCTTTCCGATGGAGAGGAGCACCCCTACGGCGACGGCCGCGACGACCAGGACGACGAGGACGAGAACGATGTTCTCCCAGCCGTACAGCGGCGGGACGGTCATGCTGCCCGGCAGGGGCGGGGGCGTTCCCGGCGTCATGGGACGAGGGTGCGGCACGTCGGGACCGCGGACCGCCCAGCGGCCCCATCGATCACCCGCCCGAGCGATCCGGGCCGGGCGCGGGCGGATCCCCGCCCCTCGGTGCATCCTCGCCATTCCGGGTGACGGCGCTGCCGGGACGGCCCTCCTCTCCCCTGCGGGCGCCTTAGCGTTCCTATCCAGTTCCGAGTGCATGAGGGGGCAGGTGCAATGAGCACCGAGCAGCAGATCGACCACGGGGCTGGCCGTTTCCCGGGCGTGCCCGGAACAGGAGTCCTGGAGTCCGAGCCGCTCGACCAGCGGCGCCCCGACGTCTCCGAGGACCTGCCCGTCGTCTTCTCCGCCGCACCGATGTTCCGTCGCGCCGCGGTCGGCTACGACCGCTTCCAGGTCGACACCTACGTCCGGTGGGCGGAGGACGAGCTGGCCGCCGCCGAACGCGGGCGCGAGCACCTCGTCTCGCGTCTCCTGCAGACGCGGGCCGCCCTCGACGAGGCCCGCGAGCTCGCGACGCACTCGGCGGCTGGTGGGGAGTTCCTCTCGTCGTCGCGCCGCATCGGGTCAATGCTCGCCGCGGCGGCCGACGAGGCCGAGAGCATCCGGGTCGAGGCCGAGGCCCACCGCTCCGCAGCCCGCGCGCAGGCCAGGCTCCAGCTCGGCCACGCGCGGTGGAGGATCGCCTCCGCGAAGGCCAGGGCGGAGGGCATGGTCGCCGACGCCGCCGCTGAGGTCTCGGCCATGATCGCCGGGGCCGACCGGGTCGTCGACCAGGCCCAACGGATCCTCGACGAGGCCCGGATCGAGGCCGCGGCCCGGCGCGACGAGGCGCGCGCGATGGAGCAGCGCGCCGTCGAGCAGGCCGACCTGGTGCGGCAGCAGGCCCCGGAGGCGACCGCCGCCGGCCGGCTGCAGGCCCGGGAGGAGATCCTCCGGATGCTGGTCACCGGCCGGGAGGAGCGCCGGCGCGCGGACGCCGAGGCCACCGCGGCCCGGGAGCGACTGGACCGGGACGCCGCCGCGCGCCGCTCCGTCGTCCTCGCCGATGTCCGCGCCCTCGAGCGCCGCAGAGCCGACCTGCTGGCGGAGCTCGAGCTCCTCGCCGTCCCGACCCCGCGGGTCTCCGGCAGCCGGTTGAACGCCTCCCTGCGCCGGGCCCTGGACCGGCTCCGTTGGCGGTCCCGGTCCCTTCGCGCCTCCTGACGGTCCGGCCTCCCCGACACCCGGGTCAGACGGTGAACTTCACGCCCTGCGCCAGGGGCAGCTCGCCGGAGTAGTTGATCGTGTTCGTCGCCCGGCGCATGTAGCTGCGCCACGCGTCCGAGCCGGACTCCCGGCCGCCGCCGGTCTCC
>JALYMS010000153.1 GCA_030773535.1 Actinomycetota bacterium
ACCAGGCACCGGTCGAGGAAGCCCCAGGCCGGCTCGGGGTCGGCCACCGCCGTGACGATCACCAGCTGGTCGGCGTTGGCCACCACGACCCGTTCGGTGGGGTCGGTGTCGTCGGCGGTGCGCCGCAGCGACGTCGTTCGCTCCTCGATGGAGACGATCCGGGCGAGGGAGTCGGTGCGTCCGCTGGTGTCGCCAACCAGCCGGACCAGGTCGCCGACGACGACCCCGTGCTTCCCGAGCTCCCGCGCCCGCATCGCGGTCACGTCGAGGTGCCCGCCGGCGGGTCCCTCGACGCGGACGGTCATTCGACCGCGGTCGACCGCCACGACCAGGCCGGGAACGGCGTCGGCGTGCGCCGGGCGGGTGCGGGTGCGCGGGCGCGACCCTCGCCGGCTCGGCCGGACCCGGACGTCGTCCTCGTCCGAGCGGCTGTCGTGCCGTCGTCCACTCATGACCGGCCGCTCAGGAGACCACCCCGACCGGGTCCGCGACCACGGCGCTCCATCGCTCGACGAAGTCGGGCAGGGTTTTCGCCACCGCCTCGGGGCCGCGCACCTCGATGCCCTCGATGGCGAGGCCCAGGACGGCGCCGGCGTGGACCATGCGGTGGTCGGCGTAGGAGGCCAGTCGAGCGGCGCGGCGGGAACCGGGCTCGATGACCAGCCCGTCGGGTAGTTGCTCGACCCGGGCGCCGACCGCCGTCAGCACCTCGTCCAGGGCCTGCAGCCGGTCGGTCTCGTGCCCGCGCAGATGTCCGATGCCCGTCAGCCGGGACGGGCCATCGGCCAGCGCGCAGAGCGCGGCCAGCACCGGCGTCAACTCACCCACCTCGCCTAGGTCCGTCGACAGCGGCCGGATCGCCGGAGGCCCCGTGACCTGCAGCCCCTCGGCGGTACGGGCCACGGCGGCCCCCATCTGGGCCAGGATCCGGTCGAGCTGGCCCCCCGGCTGGGTGGTCACCTCCGGCCAGTCGCGGACCGTCACCCGCCCACCGGTGACCAGCGCTGCGGCGAGGAAAGGGGCGGCGTTGGAGAGGTCGGGTTCGACGTTGCGGTCCAGTGCGGCGATCGGCCCTGGGGCGACCCGCCAGGCGCCGCCGGCGGCGGTGACCTCGACCCCGTGCTCGCGCAGCGTGGTCACCGTCATCTCCACGTGCGGCATCGAGGGGACGCCGCCGGTCAGCGAGACGTCGATGCCCTCGTCGAAGCGGGCTGCGGTCAGCAGCAGGCCGGAGACGATCTGCGAGGACTCGCTCGCGTCGACGGTCACCGCTCCGCCGCGCACCCGGCCGGTGCCGTGGACGGTGAACGGGGCCCGGCCGCGCCCGCCGTCGTCGACCCCGACGCCCAGGTCGCGGAGCGCGGCGAGCAGGCCGGCGTTGGGCCGCTCGCGCAGCCGCGGATCACCGTCCACCCGCACCGGCCCCTCGGCGAGCGCGGCGACGGGGGGCAGGAAACGCAGCACCGTCCCGGCCAGCCCGGCGTCGACCTCCGCCGGTCCCCGCAGGAGGCCCGGGGTGACCACCCAGTCCTCCCGGTCGTCGACGATCTGCACCCCGAGGGCCCGCAGACCGTCGGCCATGAGGTCGGTGTCCCGGGCACGCAGTGGCCGGATCAGCCGGCTGGGCCCGTCGGCCAGGGCTGCGAGGACCAGCGCCCGGGCGGTGATCGACTTCGATCCGGGCAGGGCGACGACGGCGTCGACGGGTGCCGTGCGGTGCGGCGTCGTCCAGACCTCGGTCACGGGCACAGTGTGCCCGGTCGGCCGCGCCGCACCGCCGTCATCCCGGTCAGCCCGCCTGTGGCTTCGACGCCTTCTTGGCGGGCAGGACGCGGGTGAGCTTGCGGTTGGCGAACTCGAACATGCCGAGCTCGGAGAGCTCGCGGCCGTAGCCCGAGCGTTTGACGCCACCGAAGGGCAGCTCGGGGGAGGACCCGGTTGGCTGGTTGACGAACACCATCCCGGCCTCGATCCGCTCGGCCACCGACCGGGCCCTGTCGAGGTCGCCGGAGAAGACGGCGGCGCCGAGGCCGTACGTGCTGTCGTTGGCCAGTCGGATGGCCTCGTCCTCGTCCCGCACCTTGTAGACGACGGCGGCCGGGCCGAAGAGCTCCTCGGAGTAGGCGCGCATCTCCGGTGTGACGTCGGTGAGGATCGTCGGCTCGACGAAGGCACCGGGGAGGTCGGGGCGGCCGCCGCCGGTGATCACGGTGGCGCCCTTCTCGACGGCGTCCCGGATCTGGGCGTGCAGGTCCGAGGCCGCCTGCTCGCTCGACAGGGGGGCCAGTGTCGTCGACGGGTCGCTGGGGTCGCCGGGGGAGAAGGTGGAGAACGCCTGCTTGAGGCCCTCGACGAACGGCTCGTAGATGTCCTCGGGAACGATCATCCGCTTGGCCGCGATGCACGCTTGCCCGCTGTTCTGCATCCGGCCCATGGTGGCGGCCTTGACCGTCCGACCGAGATCCTCGGTGTCGAGCACGATGAACGGGTCGCTGCCGCCGAGCTCGAGCACCGACTTCTTCAGGTGCTTGCCGGCCAGCGAGGCGACGGCGCTGCCGGCCCGCTCGCTGCCGGTGAGCGTGACGCCCTGCACGAGCGGGTGGGCGATGACCTTCTCGACGTCGGGGATGGCGAGGAAGACGTTGGTGTAGACGCCCTCGGGCACGCCGGCGTCCAGGAAGCACCGCTCGATGGCCAGCGCCGTCTGCGGGTTGAGCTCGGCGTGCTTGAGCAGGATCGCGTTGCCGAGCACGAGGTTGGGCCCCGCGACCCTGACGACCTGGTACAGCGGGTAGTTCCACGGCTCGATCGCGAGGAGGACCCCGATCGGCTCGTTCTCGACGACGGCCTCGCCCTGCATCACCTCGATTCGCCGCGGCTCGAGGAAGCGGGGCCCGTTCTTCGCGTAGTAGTCGAGGATGCTGGCGGCCAGCTTCACCTCGCCGCCGGCCTCCTGGATGCGCTTGCCCATCTCGCGGGTGACCAGGGCGGCGAACTCGTCTGCGCGCTCGAGCATCAGCTCACCGACCCGCCCGACGATCCGCGCTCGCTCCTCGACCGGGCGGGCGCGCCACTCCAGGAACCCGGCGTGCGCCTTCTCGACGACGCCGTCGATGGCGCCGGGATCGAGGAAGGGGAAGTCCTTCTCGACCTCCCCGGTGTAGGGGTTGACCGTCCGGTACGGGCGGGCGCCGGCGTCGCTGGCGGTCTTCGGGTGCTCGGTCGGTGCGTTCTGGGTCGCGGTCATGGGGGGATCCTCGTCTCTCGCCATCGCTGGTCCGTCGGGGCCCTACCCGTTCCCGCTGGGCAGGAGACCTGTCCTCCCACGCACCTACAGTTCTTGCGACACCAGCCAGGGGAGGACGCACCATGTGCGGTCGCTACGCCGCCACCCGCCGCGCGGAGGACCTCGTGCTCGAGTTCGAGGCCGTGCGCGCCGAGGGCCAGACGCCGCTGCCCGCCGACTACAACGTGGCGCCGACCAAGGACGTCCACGTAGTCCGGTGGAAGAAGGAGCGCGATGCCGAAGGGGCCCCGACCGGCGGCGGGCACCGCGAGCTCCGGGCAGTCCGCTGGGGCCTGGTGCCCTCCTGGGCCAAGGACGCTTCGGTCGGCAACCGGATGCTCAATGCCCGCGTCGAGTCGCTGACCGACAAGCCCGCGTTCAAGAAGGCGGCCGCCTCCCGACGCTGCCTGGTGCCCGCCGACGGCTGGTACGAATGGGCCAAGCGCCTGGACTCGCCGACCAAGCAGCCCTACTTCATCACCCCGGAGGACGGCGCCGTGCTCGCATTCGCCGGGCTGTGGGAGGTGTGGGGCCGCGGCGAGGACCGCCTCTACACCTGCACGGTCGTGACGGCGCCCGCGACCGGCGCGCTGACGGAGATCCACGAGCGCATGCCGCTCGTCCTGCCGCGCGACCGCTGGGCCGACTGGCTGGACCCGGCACGGGAGGACGTCGGAGAGCTGGCGGTCCCGACCCCGCCCGAGCTCGTCGAGGCGCTCGAGATCCGCCCGGTGAGCACCGCGGTCAACAACGTGGCCAACAACGGGCCGGAGCTGCTGGCCCGCGCCGAGTCGGTCGGCGAGCCGGCCGGCCAGCCCGCGCTCTTCTGACGGTGACCGCTCCCTCCCTCGCCCCGCTGCCGAACCCGGTCGCTGCAGCGGTCACCTTCCTGTGCTCCGGCGCCGTGCTGGTGCTGGAGATCGTCGGCCTGCGGCTCATCGCGCCGTACGTGGGTGTCACCCTGCAGACCAGCACCGCGATCATCGGGTTCGCGCTCGCCGCCATTGCGCTGGGCGCCTGGACCGGTGGTGTCACCGCCGACCGCACCGACCCCCGCAGGCTTCTCGCGCCGCTGATGGTCGCGGGGGGAGCGCTCGTGGTGGCGGTGCTCCCGCTGGTGCGATTCACCGGCTCGCTGCTCACCGGCGCCGACGCGGCCGGCGTCCTGCTGCTGGCCGCTGTGGCCGTCGTCGTCCCCGCCGCACTGCTGTCCGCCGTCCCGCCGATGGTGGTGAAGCTGCAGCTGGCCAGCCTGGACGAGACCGGGGCGGTGGTCGGCCGGCTCTCCGGCATCGGGACCCTGGGCGGCATCGCGGCCACGTTCGTCACCGGCTTCCTGCTGATCGCGATCCTGCCCAGCAGCGTCATCCTCGTCGGCACCGGTGCGGTGACCGTGGTCGCCGGGGTGGTGGTCGGCGTGCTGCTCCGACGGCGGACGGCGGGCGGCGCGGGTCGCATCCCGGCCGGGCTGCTGGTCCTCGCCGTCGCCGGGGCGGGGCTCGCCGCGGTCGCGCCGACGCCGTGCGAGGAGGAGACCGCGTACCACTGCGCGCGCGTGGTGGCCGATCCCGCTCGAGACTCAGGCCGGGTGCTGATGCTCGACACCCTCCGGCACTCCTACGTGGACCTGGCCGACCCGACGCACCTGGAGTTCGAGTACGTGCGCGCGATCGCCGCCGTCACCGACGCGATCGCGCCGCCCGGCCGGCCGCTGTCGGCGCTGCACGTCGGCGGTGGGGGGCTCACGATCCCGCGCTACCTCGAGGAGGTCCGCCCGGGCACCGAGAGCCTGGTGGTGGAGGTGGATCCCGGGGTCGTCGCGATCGACCGCGACCAGCTCGCCCTGCAGACCTCCGATCGGCTGCGGGTGCGGGTGGCCGACGGGCGGGTCGCGCTGGCCGAGGAACCGCCCGGACTGCGCCGGCTGGTGGTCGGGGACGCCTTCGGCGGGCTGTCGGTGCCGTGGCAGCTGACCACCCGGGAGGCTCTCGAGCTGGTGGACGCGGCGCTGGCCGACGACGGCGTATACGCGGTCAACCTGATCGACCACCCGCCGCTGGCCTTCGTCCGGGCGGAGCTGGCGACCCTGCGCGCCGTGTTCCCGCACGTGCTGCTGCTCGCCCGGGCGCCGGTGCTGGCCGGCGAGGACGGCGGCAACCTCGTCGCCGTCGCGTCGAGGTCACCGCTACCGGCCAAGGCGATCGAGACGGCGCTGCGCGACCACGACCTGGCCTGGCACCTCGCCGAGGGCGCCGAGCTCGAGGCGTTCGTGGGCGACGCCGGAGTGCTCACCGACGACTACGCCCCCGTCGACCAGCTGCTCACCCCCTACGGTTGAGCCCAGCCGGTCAGTCGTCCCGCCGCTGGGTGGGCATCGCCAGCGTCAACCAGTCGTGCATTCCGCCCCGGTAGTACGCCAGCGCCTGCGCCGGATACCCGGCTTCGAGCAGTTGCCGGATCGCCCGAGGCGACTGGGGACACTGCGGTCCGTTGCAGAACAGGATCGACACCCGGCCACGGTCGAGTTCCTCCATGCGGCCGATGATCTCGTCGTGCGGCACGTGCACCGACTCCGGAATGGTGCGCCCACCGAAGGAGCCGGAGGTACGGCAATCGATGACGACAGCCCCCTGCTCGACCATCTCGCCGAGCTCGAGTTCGCCGACCGTCGCAACGCCGCGAGCGGCCTCGAGACGCTGCATCTCGCCCCAGGTCGTGTCGACCGCGACGACGTCCCGTTCCCCCTCCATCGGCCACGGCACGCTCCGTGGCTTCTCGTCCCGGGTTCGTTCTCGTCGTTGCATCCGTCCTCCTGTGTCACCGGTACGACCACTGCGACGGATCCTGCTCTCCCGGAATGTGCACGGCCACCTCGGTCACAGAGGGCCACGGAAGGCGTCGCATCTCCAGATGGCTCCTCGCGCGTACCACTGCTCGTGACCAGCGGAATTGTCGCACCTGCACCCTACGATCGCTCACATGTTCGAAGGCGGTGGCTTCGGGGTCGGGCTGACGGTGAACCAGCTCGACGTTCCCGGTTGCCCCGGTGCAGAGCTGCTCCGCGCGGACCCGGACCGGCATCCCGCGCGCCTCGGTGAGCTCATGCCGGTCGCCGCTCGCAGCGACGCCGCACTTGCCGAGGAGATCCGGCGCGCGAACATCGCCGACAGCCGGCTTTGGGCCTACCGCGTCGAGATGATCGTGGAGCTGGCCTACCGGCGCCGCGACGACCGCGACCGGGCGGCCGGCACGCCGGGCAGTGCGTCACCGAGCTGGACAGGCCCGAACCCACTCCCGGAAGGCCTGTCCGAGTTCCTCGCTGACGAGGTCGCCATGATCATGAACTGCTCCCGCGCCGAGGCGACCACCCTGACCACGGTGGCGTGGACACTGATCCACCGGCTGCCTGACACGTGGGCGGCCCTGGCCGACGGCGAGTTGAACTGGTCCCGCGCCCGCGCGATCGCCCAGGAGATCGAGCGCTACGGGCCCGAGCTCGATCCGCACGTCGCGCGCACCGTCGAGGCGGTCGTGCTGCCGCAGGCCGCCGAGCTGCCCGTCGGCCGGCTGAGGTCCCTGGTCCGCACCGAGGTCGCCCGCTACGACGCCGAGGCCGCCGAGCGGCGACGGCGGAAGGCCGCGGCGGCCGCGGACGTCTTCCTCCGCCGGTCCGCACTCGAGGGCATGCGGGAGTTCGTCACCCTCGTGCCTCAACCGGTCGCCGCCGCCATGTTGAGCACCGTCGACGCGTGTGCCCGCCAGGCCAAGGCAGACGGAGACCTCCGGCCAGTCGGGCAGATTCGCGCCGAGGTGATGACCCACCTGACTCTCCGTCCGTGGGACGACAGCCGTCCAGCCGTCACCGCCGAACTACGCGTGCTCGCGCCGCTGAACTCCCTGCTGCCCGACCCGGCCGCCCCCGAGACCGGTGGCCGACCGCCGGGCGTCGCCGAGGTGGACGAGGAGCACATCACCGCGGCGCACCTGCGGGCTTTGCTCACCGCGCTCGACGCCGTCTGTCCCGGAGGCCTGCAGGCACCGACCGGTGGCTCGCTGCACCTCGATCTGCTCGGCACCGGAGGCGGCCTGCTCGCCACCCTCACCCGCCGGGAGCTCGAGCAGGCGGTGCGCCGCGGCTGCTTGCAGCACCCTGACAGGAGCTGCCGGTGCCCGGTCGTGCAGCGGCCCGCACGGACCGGGAGCTATTCGCCCACCGCGGCTCAGCGTCGCTGGGGCACCGCCCGAGACCACGGCTGCCGTCATCCGGGCTGCCGCAACCGGGCCGGCTGGACCGACCTCGACCATGTCGTCCCGCACGCCGAGGGCGGGCCGACCGACTGCGACAACCTCTGTTGTCTCTGCCGCCGACATCACCGGCTCAAAACCCACGCCCCCGGCTGGAGCTTCCACCTGGACGCCGACGGCGCGCTGCTGGTCACCACCCCCAGCGGCGTCACCCGGATCAGCCGCCCACCGGGCAGCTTCTTGATGGAGCCGTACGAAACTCGGCGCTCCACGGCCCGATGCCGCCCTCCTCGACGTGGCGCCGTTCTGAGGCAGGTTCGTGACGGGTGGCGGGAGAGGGCTCAGCTGCCGATCGCCCAGGTAGGACCGTGAACAGCATCATGCAATACCGGAGGAGCCAAGTGATCCGACGAACGAGTAGTGCGGGGTCGCCCTCAGGGGTGCCCGTGGTGTTGGCCCTGGGTGGCACTGGCCGGTTGCTCTTCCGCGGACGTGACTCTCGAGAGCCGGCCCACGGACGCCGACAGCGCTCAGCAGCTCGCGGAGCTGGTGGCCGCCACCGCCGACTGCGGCTCGTTGGAGTACTACGACGACACCGCGGACACCTGGGACTTCACCTGCCAGACGGGGGATGAGTCATACCTCATCAAGGCCGTCACCGACGACGAGGCGAAGTGAATCGGGCTAGTGGAGCTGGGTGCCTCGCCGCCGGTCAAGGCGGGCGCCTACTTCCTGGTCCAGGTGGCGACCAACGCGGATGGGAGTCCGGCCGGGGACGTCGAGCGGTTCCCCGGGAAGGTGGCCGGTCGCTGAGCCCCGCGCTCAGCGGCCGATCGGCGCGATGCGGGCGTGGGTGAGGCGGACCAGGTCGGCCGGGGGCAGCTCTACCTGCAGCCCGCGCTTCCCCGCGCTCACCATGACCGTCGGGAACGCCAGCGCCGAGTCGTCCACCACGGTCGATAGCGCCTTCTTCTGGCCGAGCGGGCTGATCCCGCCCAGCACGTAGCCCGTCGCCCGTTCCGCGTCCGCCGGTTCGGCCATCGCCGCCTTGCGGCCGCCGGCCGCCGCAGCCAGCGCCTTGAGATCGAGGGTTCCGCTCACCGGCACGACCGCCACGGTTAGCACCCCGTCCACCCGCGCCACGAGGGTCTTGAACACCCGGTTCGGGTCGGCGCCCAGCGCAGCCACCGCCGCTTCGCCGTGCCCCTGGTCGGAGGGGTGGTCCGGGTCGTACGGATGCAGGCTGTGCGCCACCCGTGCCTTCTCGAGGACCCGCACCGCGGGCGTGGCCGCCACGGCGCCGCAGCGTAGCCGGGTGCTCAGCCTCGTCAGGACGGGAATGCCGGCGCCGCCCGCCTCGGTTGCACCGGCCGTGAGCAATACCGTCTCCAGTGCCCGCCCGCGGGCCGCGCACCGTCGGCCCCCGGGCCGCCCCGACGCCGCGCGGCTAGGATCGACCGATGCGGCGCCCCGCGTCCGGGGTCCCCAGAGAGGACGGTCGGTGCCTGAGCAGTCCGCGGACCAGACGCCCGAGATCGACCCGCCCGCCGGCCGGGTGGAGACGCCCGAGGCGCGCGCCGACGGCAGCCGGGCCGAGGTGGCCGAGACCCGCGCCGAGCGTGACCTCCGCTTCGAACGCGACGCCCTCCCGTTCCTCGACCAGCTCTATCCGGCGGCGCTGCGGATGACCCGCAACCCCGCCGACGCCGAGGACCTGGTGCAGGAGACCTTCGTCAAGGCCTACTCCGCCTTCCACCAGTTCGCCGAGGGCACCAACCTCAAAGCCTGGCTGTACCGGATCCTGACCAACACCTACATCAACAGCTACCGTAAGAAGCAGCGCCAGCCGCAGCAGTACCCCACCGACCAGGTGCAGGACTGGCAGCTCTACGCGGCCGAGGAGCACACCTCGAGCGGGCTCCGGTCGGCGGAGATCGAGGCGCTGGACCACCTGCCGGACTCCGACATCAAGGACGCCCTGCAGCAGTTGCCGGAGGACTTCCGGCTGGCCGTCTACCTGGCCGACGTGGAGGGCTTCGCCTACAAGGAGATCGCCGACATCATGGGCACGCCCATCGGCACGGTGATGTCCCGGCTGCACCGCGGCCGGCGGGGACTGCAGAAGCTGCTGGCCGACTACGCCCGCGAGCGTGGTTTCGTCCGCGCGGGAACCGGTGAGGGGGCTACCCACTCATGAGCAGCCGAGACCAGGACGCTGCCCCTGGTGCCGCCGGACCGATCGAGATCAAGTCGTGCGACGACGTGCTGTCCCACGTGTTCGAGTTCCTGGACAAGGAGACCGACGACTCCCGCCGGGCGCTCATCGCTGAGCACCTCGAGGACTGCACCTCCTGCCTTCGCGAGTTCGGCATCGAGGCCGAGTTCAAGGCCCTGGTCCGCCGCCGGTGCGGCGGGGACGCGCCCCCGTCGGGGCTGCGGCAGCGCATCAAGCTGCAGCTGACGACCGTCTCCTTCGAGGAGGACGGCATGCAGGTCAGCGTGGAGCGGATCTCGACCGAGCTGATCTCCGACGCAGACGAGCGCCCCACCTCCGCCTGAGCGGAGTGGGGGGCGCTCGTTCGCAGGGCGCTCGCAGCCCGGGTCAGGCGTTGGGGCGCTTGCCGTGGTTGGCGCTGCTCTTCTTGCGGGAGCGCCGCTTGCGTCCACGCTTGGACATCGCTGCCCTCCTCTCGCGGTGCCGGTGGGTCGGCAGTGACCCCGGTGTCGCAGGCCGTTATCGGGCCGCACGTATCGTGCGCGGCGTCGCCGCGCCCGCCGAGCTGACCCGGTAAGCCTCTCACGAGGCGGTCGGGGTCCCTCCACGACGGGGGGTCGCGGCCGGGGATCGCAGGAGGGACAGGCGGTGGCGACTCTGGGCATCGAGAGCGTGCTGGTGGCCGGCCGGGGACCGGCGGCCTGCGCGGTCATCGCGGCCTGCAACCGGTTGAAGGTCAAGGCCGTGGCCGTCCACTCCGAGACCGAGCGGTCGGCACGTCACGTCCGCCTCGCCGACGACGCGGTCCTGCTGGGGCCCGCGCCCGCGGCCGAGTCCTACCTGGCGGTGGACCGCATCGTCGAGGCCGCCCGCCGCAGTCGAGCCGGCGCCGTCCTGCCCGTCCCCCCGGCGCTGGCCGGCAATGCGCGGCTCGCCGCCGCGGTCGTCAGTGCCGGCCTGGTCTGGGTCGGCCCCGACGCCGACGTGCTGGAGCGGCTCGGCGGCGACGGCGTCGAGCCGGCGAGCGAGCGGGGCCTGCTGGCCTGGGTCACCGCCGAGGGTTTGCGGTTCCCGACCCGGGTGGCCCGGGACCGCGCAGCGGGCATAGCCCGGGTGTCCTGGACCCCGGAGGACGGCGATGGGGTCGAGCTCCCGCGGGCTGCCCGCCGCCTGGTGGAGGTCGGTTGGCGCGGACTGGTCACCGTGGGGATATCGCCAGACGGCGAACTCGCCGAGGTGGCCGCCGGCTTCTCCCTCGACATGGCCGTCCTGGAGCGCTCGCACGGCGTCGACGCGGTGGAACTCGCGCTGCGCAGTGCGGCCGGCCCCGCCGCGGTGGCCGCCGGCCGCGCCGGCGGACCGGCTCGGGCTGCGGTCGCCGTGCAGTTGCGGTCCACCCTGCCGCCGGGCAGCGCGGGACGGATCGCCGGGCGCCTGCCCGGTATCAGGGATGCCCGCCGTGCCAGCGGGGACGCCGAGGTCTTCGCCATGTCGGGCTACGAGCCGGGCGACCGGCTCGACGGCTGGTACGACGCGCTGCTCGCGACGGTCAGCGCCGCCGCCCCCGACGTCGGTACGGCGGCACGCGCGGCGTCCGACGCGCTGTCCGGACTCCCCGAGACCGGAGTGCCGAACGACGGGGGCGACGTGTGTGCCGTGCTCGGTCGGCTGGCCGCCGGGGACGTCGTCCATGGGGCGGGGAAGGCGCGGGGGAGGCGCGGGGACCCGTCGGCACGGTAGACAGTGCCCGGCAGCTCGCTATCGGAAGGCAGGCACATGGTCGGCATGTCGGTCCTCGTGCTGGTGGTCGTCGTCGTCGCGGTCACCCTCGCGTTCTCGCTGCAGCACCGGGCCGACCCGCAGCGAATCGCCGCTGTGCTGCGCGTGCTGGCGGTGCTGTCCGCGCTCGTCGTCGCCGTGGCGCTGTTCCCGGTCGTCTGGACCGACTCCGGGGCCTTCGCGATCTGGGGTCTGGGCCTTCCCGTGCTGGTCGCTCTCGTGCCGCTGCTCGCGGCCTCCACGCGGTGGGGCGTGGCCGTCACGTGGACCGCCGCCGTCCTCCTGCTCGGGTGGTCGCTGCTGCTGTCGCTGGGGATCGGGCTCTTCCTGCTGCCGGCCGCACTCTTCGAGACGGCCGCCGCGGGTACCCAGCGCCGTCCCCGGGAGAGGACCGTCGCCTGACCGGCGCAGCCCGATGCCCCGACCGGGAGGGGCCCCGACCTACGCTCGGAGCACCATGACCAGCCTCTCCGACCGCCTGACCCGCGGATCGGCGCACAGCCCCTCGCAGGTCGACCACGCCCAGCGGCTGGTTGCCGACTGGCAGCTGCTGGCCGACCTGTCGTTCGCCGACCTCACCCTGTGGGTGCCGCTGTCCAGGGACGCGTGGTGGTGCGTCGCGCAGGTCCGGCCGCTGACCGCGCCGACGAGCCGCCCCGAGGACCTCGTCGGCGCGGAGCTCGAGGGCGCGATGGCCGATCCCTTTCGCGTGGCGCACCGCGAGGGCCGGCCCGTCACCGAGGGCGAGCCCGACTGGTCCGGTGCGGCCCCGCGCCGGCGCGAGGTCATCCCCGTCCGGCACGATGGCGTCGTCGTCGCGGTGCTGGCCAAGGACACGAACCTGGCGGTGACCAGGTCGCCCTCGACGCTGGAGCTGACCTACCTCGACATCGCCGCCGACCTCTGCCTCATGGTCTCGGCCGGAACCTTCCCCCCGGCGAAGCCGCAGGACGCGGAGATGAGCCCGCGAGTGGGCGACGGGTTGGTCCGGCTGGACGGGCGCGGCCGCGTCACGTACGCCAGCCCCAATGCGCTCTCGGCCTACCGGCGCATCGGCGTGGCCGGCGATCTGGTCGACGAGGACCTCGCCGAGCTCAGCCGGGGCGTGTCGGCCGACCGGGTGGCGGGGGAGGCGGCCGCCGCCGGTATCACGGCGGCGCTGACGGGCCGGTTCCCCGACCCGATGGACGTCGAGGGTGTGTCCGCGACGATGTTCGTGCGGGCGCTGCCGCTGCAGGCGCCGGGAGGCGAGGCGGGAGCGCTGGTACTGGTGCGGGACGTCACCGACGTCCGCCGCCGCGACCGGGCGCTGCTGACCAAGGACGCCACCATCCGGGAGATCCACCACCGGGTGAAGAACAACCTGCAGACCGTCGCGGCACTGCTGCGCCTCCAGGCGCGGCGGATGACCGAGCCGGCCGCGCGGGCAGCGTTGGAGGAGTCGGTCCGCCGGGTGACGTCGATCGCGGTCGTGCACGAGACGCTGGCCGGGAGCCGGGAGGACGTGGTCCCCGTGGACGACGTCCTCGACCAGGTGATGCCGATGCTCGGCGACCTGACGTCCATCGGACCGGCGGCCCGCACCCGTCGGACCGGGTCGTTCGGGGAACTTCCCGCGGAGGCTGCCACGCCGCTGGTCCTGGCGGTCACCGAGCTGCTGCACAACGCCGCCGAGCACGCCTTCCCCGACGGCGAGCCCGGCGGCATCGAGCTGGTGGTCGAGCGGAACGGGGAGGACCTGGTGGTCCGGGTCCGGGACGACGGCCGGGGGCTGCCGGAGAACTTCGACGCCGCGGCCAGCGACGGGCTCGGGCTGCAGATCGTGCGCACCCTGGTCACCAGTGAGCTGGGCGGCAGTTTGACCATGACGAGCCCGCCCGCACCGACGGAGGACGGCCGACCCGGGACCGAGGTCGTCCTCACCATCCCCGGCGCAGGCCTCCCGCGCCGCTGACACGGCCGAGGCCGGCCCGGGAACTCCCGGACCGGCCTCGTCGCAGGTGGTGCGTCGTGCTGTGTTCCAGGCGGCCCTGGTCTCAGGCAGTGGCCTCAGGCGGTGCGGACCCGCGTACGAGCCTGACGCCGCTTGAGGGCGCGCCGCTCGTCCTCGGACAGCCCACCCCAGACACCGGAGTCCTGACCCGAGCCGAGGGCCCAGTCAAGGCACGGCTGCACCGCAGGGCAGCGCCGGCACACGGCCTTCGCCTGCTCGATCTGGACGAGAGCCGGGCCGGCCGTCCCGATGGGGAAGAACAGCTCCGGATCCTCGTCCCGGCAGAGGGCGCGGTGGCGCCAGTCCATGGCTTCGTACTCCTCGGTGTCGTCTGTCGGTCGGTACGTGCGTCGCTGGCCCCGACCGCGGTACAGGGCCGACACCGGTTGCCCAGCGCTGTGGCTCAGCGACTTCATGCGTTCCTCGCCGGAAAGGTTTGTTACCGGCAAGTTGCGTCTGCCCGCGATGTTTTCACGAGACGAACGCCTGTCAAGCAGATCGGGGACATCGTTGGACCCCTCGTGAGCAAGCTCACCACGGGCGTGCTAGGCCCGCCACTCGACCGGCCCACACGCCGCACGCGGAGATTGACAACTCGCGGACGACGTGGTTGAGGCAGGGCTCCGCCCGACGGTGCTCAGGCGACCACGCGCAGCGCCGCGGGCACGTGCCGGATCCGGAGTCCGGTGGCGGTGCCGAGGTGGTCGCCGTCCACCTGCCAGCCCTGGGGGCGGCTGGCGGTCAGCCGGAGTTCCTCGAGGTCGTGCCACCGGTGCACGGCCCGGCCGCGGGGGCCCGGCTCCCGACTCAGCGTCTGGCGGACGTTGTTCAGCATCCGCACGGCGCCCAGCCGGCGCATCGCGAAGACGTCGAGCCCGGTGTCGAACGACGCCCGCGGACTGACGACGACCGGCCGTGCCCCGAGGTAGGTCCACGGGCTGACGTTTGAGACCAGGCAGAGGAACAGGCCGCTGCAGGGTTCCTCGCTGGGCACGTGGAGGGTCATCGCCGGCCGGCGTCGTTCGCGGCCCAGTAGGAAGGTGCCGACCGCCTGCCGGACGTACAGCGGACCGCTGGAGCGTCGGCCACGGGCGCGCTGGGCCTCGACCCTGGCGATGACGTCGGCGTCGAACCCGAGTCCCGCGGCGAAGACGAACCAGCGAGGCGGCGTCCAGTCCGACGGGTGCGCGGCTGCGTCCGCTTCAGCGGCGCGTCGAGCAGCCGTCGGGCCGAGTCCGGAGACGGGCGCCGTGCTGGTGCCGGTGGCACTCGCCGTGCCCAGGGAAACCAGCCGGGTGCGGCCGCCGCGCAGCGAGTCCAGCAGCTGGGCGGTCGCCTCCACCGGGTCCCGGGACCGGCCCAGTGCCCGGCAGAAGACGTTCGTCGACCCACCGGGGAGAACTGCCAGCATCGGCACGTGCGGAGCCGGACCCTTCTCCAGCAGCCCGTTCACGACCTCGTTGACCGTGCCGTCGCCTCCCACGGAGACGACCACGTCCATGCCGTCGGCTGCTGCCTCGGCCCCGAGCTGCCGCGCATGGCCGCGGTGGGTGGTCTCGACGACGTCGAGCTTGAGCTCCCCGCCCAGGGCCCCGACGAGGACGTTGCGCATCGCCGCCGTCGTGCTGGTCGCCGCCGGGTTCACCACCACGAGCGCGCGCATGACGCTCAGCCTAGGCATGGAGCACGCGACCGAGCTGCAGGTGGACCCCGAGATAGCGGGCGTCGCCGGCCGCCCCGCGTAACCTCGTCGTCGTGACCGAGCCCGGCGGAGCACGCGCGCCGGAGCCGCGTCGCCGTGCCGAGCGCCTCTTCGGCGCCCCGGCAGAGCCGTCGGCATCCCGGCCGGCACGGGTGCGGCCGGACACTCCGCGGTCGCTGCGCTGGGCGGCGGTCGTCGTGGGGCTGGAAGCGGCAGGCATCGCCGCCGGAGCCCTGTTCCTGCTCTACCTGACGTTCACGAGCGACGCCGACAGCGTGGGTCGGGCGCTGGCGGAGGTGGTCCTGGTAGGTGCCGGTGCCGTCCTGCTGGCGGTCGCTGCCGTCGGGCTGTGGCGGGTGTCGCCGTGGGCGCGCGGTCCGGCCGTCGTCCTGCAGCTGCTGCTGGCCGCACTGGCCTACACGACCGCTTTCGAGGGCGGGCAGCCGGTGATCGGACTCCCCGTGCTCGCGCTCGTGGCGACGGAGCTGTACCTGCTGGCCACCCCTGAGGCGCGGCTGGCCTATCTGGAGCAGTAGCGCTCAGACGAGGTCGATGACGTCGGCGATCGAGTCCAGCACGCGGCTCGGCCGGAACGGGAACCGGGCGACATCGGACGCCGCGGTGGAGCCCGACAGGACGAGCACCGTCTGCAGTCCGGCCTCGATCCCGGCCACGACGTCGGTGTCCATGCGGTCGCCCACCATGATCGTGGACTCGGAGTGCGCCTGGATGCGCTTCATGGCGCCCCGGAACATCATCGGGTTCGGCTTGCCCACGAAGTAGGGCTCGGCGCCCGTGGCCCGCGTGATCATCGCCGCCACGGACCCGGTGGCCGGGAGCGGGCCCTCGGGCGAGGGGCCGGTGACGTCGGGATTGGTCGCGATGAAGCGGGCACCGCGGCCGATCAGGCGGACCGCCCGCGTGATGGCCTCGAACGAGTACGTCCGGGTCTCGCCGAGGATGACGTAGTCGGGGTCGGTGTCGGTGAGGGTGTAGCCGACCTCGTGCATCGCGGTGGTCAGCCCGGCCTCTCCGATGACGTAGGCCGACCCGCCCGGCAGCTGCGTCGCGAGGAAGTCCGCCGTCGCCAGGGCCGAGGTCCAGATCGACTCCTCGGGCACGTGCAGCCCGGTGCGGGCCAGCCGGGCGGCGAGGTCGCGGGGGGTGAAGATGGAGTTGTTGGTGAGCACGAGGAAGCGGCGCCGGCGTTCGACCAGCCGATCCAGGAACTCGGCGGCCCCCGGCAAGGCTGTCTCCTCGTGCACCAGCACGCCGTCCATGTCGGTGAGCCAGCACTCAATCGGCTCGCGCTCGGTCGTCACGGTCGTCCTCCTAATGCCATGGCACGCCGGTAGTGGTCGGGCCCAATCAGTCCGAGTCGGGTGGATACTGATCGTCAAATGACGTCGTGCGTCACCAGGCCGCGGGGAAGCGGTCGTTACCGGCTTCGTCGTCCATCTCCCAGAGCGTGACGGGGATTTCGTGCACGGCGTCCTGACCGCCAGCGAAGACCATGCCCGTGCCCTCGAAGTCCTTGTTGGCGAACCCTTCGAGCTGGGCCAGGACGTAGGCCGGGGCGTGTTCGACGATCTCGTCACGGCTCATGCTGTCGCCGGCCCCCGCAGCGCGCCGCTCAACGTAGGCGAGGAAGGCATCGTCGTCGACGATGACGTAGTCGTAGCGAGCCTGGTAGGTCATGCGCACCCCCCGGGGCGCCACCCAGGGACCTTCGTCGTCCAGGTCCTCGTCGTCCAGTTCGAGATCGTCTGGCTCGTCGGCGCCAGACTCAGCCTCCGAGTCGTCGTCCAGCAACTCGCCGAACCCGTACAGCACTCCACCGTCCCAGCCCCGCGCGGTCAGGGACGCCTCCACCTCGCGCGCTGCGGCGCGAACCGCCGTCATCGCGCCCGAGACGGTGGCCAGCTCGTCGCTGGCCAGGTTCTCCGCCTGCGCGACAAGCACGGCGGCGAGCTCCTGGGCTGCTGCGGTGGCTCGGGCGGTCATGACGAGATCGTGTCAGTGAGCGGCGACGCGCGACCCAGCGGGCCACGCTCATGGGCGCGGGTGTGCGGCGAAGTGCGCCAGGGCTTCGTCGGTCAGGCGGAATACCGTCCACCCGTCCATCGGCACGGCGCCCGCGGCTCGGTAGAAGTCGATCGACGGGGTGTTCCAATCCAGCACCGACCACTCCAGCCGCGCGTAGCCGCGCTCCACGCAGACCGCAGCGAGCGTGCGCAGCAGCTCCTTGCCCAGTCCGCGGCCGCGATGCCCTGGCTGGACGTACAGGTCCTCGAGGTAGACGCCGTGAGTGCCCCGCCAGGTGGAGAAGTTGAGGAACCACAGCGCCATGCCGACCACGGCTCCGTCGTGCTCGGCGACGTGGCCGAACAGAGCGGCAGAGTCCCCGAACAGGACCCCGGTCAGCTGCTCCTCGGTGAGGCGGGCCTCGTGCAGCGCCTTCTCGTAGTCCGCCAGCTCGCGGACCAGGGCGACGACCGCGGGGACGTCGTCGGGCCGGATGGGCCGCACGGTCATCGGAGGGCCTCCTTGAGCTTCGCCGGCAGCAGCCGGAGCAGCGGCGAGACGAGGGGCATGAGCACGGGCGCGAGCAGGTAGCCGTAGGCCAGCACCATGCCGGTGACCACCGGGACGGTCGAGAAGGCGAGCACGAGCAGCACTGCGGCGGCGATGAGCCCGTAGGGCCGCCCGTTCTTCGGGCTGACCAGCGAGCGGAACGACCGGAAGCGGATGTTGGTGACCATGAGCAGTGCGGGGACGATGACGACCAGGAGCACCCACAGCCGGTCGCGCCCCTGCATCTGGTCGCCGAAGGCGAAGACCGACGCCAGGACGACGCCGGCGGCTCCGGGGCTGGGCATCCCGATGAAGTACCGCTTGTCCGCCGTCGGGTCGATCGTGGTGTTGAACCGGGCGAGCCGGATGGCCGCACAGGCGACCCAGATGAAGCACGCGATCCAGCCGAGCGGATCCCACTCGTCGCGGCCCTGGGAGAACAGGGTGAAGGCCACCAGCGCCGGCGCGAGGCCGAAGGAGACCAGGTCGGCCAGCGAGTCGAACTGCAGCCCGAACGGGGTGACCGCGCCGACCAGCCGGGCCACTGCGCCGTCGGCGATGTCGAAGACCACCGACAGGCCGACGAGGACCGCTGCCAGCTCGTGGTCCCCTCGGATGGACACCAGGATGGCGAAGAACCCGCAGAACATGTTGCCGAGCGTGAACAGGCTGGGCAGCGTGGCGAGGGCGCGACGGCGGGTGCCCCGGACCGACCCGCGGACGAGTTCCACGGTGGCCGTGCGCCGCGTCGGGGGCAAGGCGGACCTCCTCAGCCGACCGAGGGCCAGCGCGCGATGACGGTCTCGCCGCCGATCACCCGCTGCCCCTTGCGGACGGTGACGAGGCACTCGGGTGGGACGAAGACGTCCATCCGGGAGCCGAACTTCATCAACCCCATCCGCTCCCCGGTGGCGAGGGTCTGGCCGGGGCCGGTGCGGGTGACGATGCGGCGGGCGAGGGCGCCGACGATCTGCCGGAAGACGACGGTGCGGTCGCCGTCGCGCAGCCAGAGCTCGCTGCGCTCGTTCTCGTGCGCCGACTCCTTGCGGTAGGCGGCCAGGAAGCTGCCCTTGCGGTAGGAACTCTCGACGACCTCCCCGTGGTACGGCGAGCGGTTGACGTGGACGTCGACCACCGAGAGGAAGACGCTCACCTGCTGCCAGGCGCCCTCCGGGGGGACGCCGGGCTGCGGCTCACCGGCCACCATGACCACCCCGTCGGCGGGCGAGAGCACCTCGTCGGG
>JALYMS010000154.1 GCA_030773535.1 Actinomycetota bacterium
TGACGTGGACGTCGACCACCGAGAGGAAGACGCTCACCTGCTGCCAGGCGCCCTCCGGGGGGACGCCGGGCTGCGGCTCACCGGCCACCATGACCACCCCGTCGGCGGGCGAGAGCACCTCGTCGGGTCCCGGCGGCGTCCGGTCACAGCGACGCTCGGGATCACGGAAGAACAGCGCCATGTAGGCCGAGAGACCGAGCAGCGGCCAGGCTCCACGGGCCAGCCGGCGCCGGCCGGTGGCCCGGCCGACCGCCGTGAGGATTGCTGCGGGACCCAGGGGTCCGGTGATGAAGGGCCACCCGGCCGGGTCGATGCGCATCGTGCCCAGACGTTACCGGCCGGGCCGCTGCCGGTCCGGACCGTGGGACTCACTCGAGCGACGTCGCGCGTCGAGGGTCGGCTCCCTGCTCGCTGTGCCGACGGCGGGGCGGGCCGCCGTACCAGTCCAGGCAGACCATGGTTGCGTCGTCGCGCAGATCCCCGCCGGTCTCCTTGAGGATCGCGGCGCCCAGATGATGGACCACCTCGCGCGGGTGCAGGTCGGCGCTGTCGGCAAGCGCGGCCGCCACGTCGAGGTCGACGGCGTTGCGCTCCTGCATGCCGTCGGTGAGCAGGATGATCCGGTCGCTCGGCTCGAGCGGGAAGTGTTGGACCTCGAAGGACCTGCCCAAGGAAGGTCACCGCGTGGGCGTCGACCATCTCGCGCAGCGCGGCCGCGACCGCCCGTACGGAATCGATGGGTTCCGCGGCCTCGACCTTCTGCAGAAGTGCGCCGACGTCGATCATCTGGGTCTCCTGCCGCGCACAGGCAGACCCCGGTCGCCGCGCGACGCCGCCGAGGTGTTCTCGCAATTACACGACGGCGCTGCCGACCCGGCCCAGGAGGCCGGCCCGGCAGCGCCGGCGAGCGGGACGATCAGGCGGCGGCCTTCGTCTCCCAGAAGATCCGGTCGATCTCCGCGATGTAGTCGAGCAGCTTCTGGCCCTCGGCGGGGTCCATACTGCCCTTGCCACCGGCCGCGCCGGCCTGCTTGGTGGCCTTGTTGAACAGATCGTGCAGCTGGGGATACTTCTCGAAGTGCGGCGGCTTGAAGTAGTCCGTCCACAGCACCCACAGGTGGTGCTTGGCGAGGTCGGAGCGCTGTTCCTTGATGAGCACGCAACGCTGGCGGAAGACCGGGTCCTCGTTGGCCTGGTACTTCTCCTGGATCGCCTTCACGGACTCGGCCTCGATGCGGGCCTGGGCCGGGTCGTAGACGCCGCAGGGGAGGTCGCAGTGCGCGGTGGCCTCGAGCACCTGGACGACGCGGGCGGAGAACATGCTGGTGAAGCGCATGGACGTGCCTCCGGATGTCGTGGGATTTGGTCGTCTGCGACCCTACTCGCGGTGATGACGGGGGACAGGACGGGGAAGCCCGCCGGGCAGGCCGTCCCCTCGCTGGCCAGCGCGTGGGCCGTTGCCCGGGTGGTGGGGCCCTCCATGTCCCCGACCGTGCGCTCCGGTGACCGGCTGCTCGTCCGCCGGCTCCGCTCGCCGGGCCGGGTCCGCGCCGGGGACGTGGTCCTCGCGCGCTTTCCTGCTAGGCCCGACCTGTTGGTGGTGAAGCGGGTGCGCGGGGCCGTGGCGAGCGGCCACTGGGTCGAGGGGGACAACCCGTTCGTCACCGACGACAGCCGGGCCTACGGGCCCGCCGTCGTGGTCGGCCGGGTGGTGGGCCGTCTCTGGCCCCGTCCGCGGAGGCTGCGTCCGCCGCCCTCCCATTAGGCTGCCGTGTCCATGAGCGGCAATGACATTCGCGGGCCAGGCGCTGGACCTGCGCAGACGCCGGACCGGTTCGCCGAGGACCCCGCGTTCGCCGTGCACGAGGGCGGCAAGATCTCCGTGACCCCGACGCGGTCGATCGACTCGATCGCCGACCTGGCGCTGACGTACACGCCCGGCGTCGCCCGGGTTTCCAGCGCCATCGCCGCCGAGCCGGAGCTCGCGCACCGCTTCACGTGGGTGCCCCGCGTCGTCGCGGTCGTGTCCGACGGGACCGCCGTGCTGGGCCTCGGGAACATCGGGCCGACCGCCTCCCTGCCCGTCATGGAGGGCAAGGCCTGCCTGTTCAAGGAGTTCGGCGGCGTCGACGCGGTGCCGGTCGTGCTGTCCACCACCGACGTGGACACGATCGTCGAGACGGTCGCCGCCATCGCGCCGTCCTTCGGCGGCATCAACCTCGAGGACATCAGCGCCCCCCGCTGCTTCGAGATCGAGGCGCGACTGCGGGAGCGTCTCGACATCCCGGTCATGCACGACGACCAGCACGGGACGGCGATCGTCGTCCTCGCCGCGTTGCGCAAGGCGGCCAGGGTGGTCGGCCGGGAACTGAAAGACCTGCGGGTGGTCGTGGCCGGCGCCGGAGCCGCGGGGATCGCCTGTACCAAGATCCTTGTCGGCGCGGGAGTGGGCCACATCGCCGTGGCCGACTCGAAGGGCGTCCTGCACGCCGGGCGGGCGGACCTGACGCCGGTCAAGAGGTGGGTGGTGGAGAACACCAACCCTTCCGGCTTCGCCGACACGATGGTCGCCGCGCTCAACGGCGCCGACGTCTACCTGGGCCTGTCCGGGGGCTCGGTGCCGGAAGCGGCGATCGCGTCGATGGCGCCGGACTGCATCGTGTTCTCGTTGGCCAACCCGACACCGGAGGTAGATCCCGAGATGGCGGCCCGGTATGCGGCCGTCGTCGCCACCGGTCGCAGCGATCTGCCGAACCAGATCAACAACGTGCTCGCCTTCCCGGGGGTCTTCCGCGGCGCCATGGATGCGCGGGCGACGGCCATCACCGAGGAGATGAAGCTGGCCGCGGCGGCCGCGATCGCCGACGTCGTGGGCGACGAGGTGCGAGCCGACTACATCGTCCCCAGCCCGCTCGACCGCCGCGTGGCCGCGGCGGTGACCGAGGCCGTGGCCGCGTGCGCCCGCGAGCAGGGCATCGCCAACTGACCCGGCCCTGAGGGGCCAAAAGCGTGCTTTTGGCCCTCAGCAGCATCCCGGTCAGTCGCCCTTGACGTTCACCAGCTGCCGGAGGGTGTGCCGCACCTCCACCAGGTCTGCTGCGTCGGCCATGACGACGTCGACGTCCTTGTAGGCCGAAGGGATCTCGTCCAGGAAGGCGTCGCTGTGCCGCCACTCGATGCCGGCCATCGCCTCCTCCAGCTGGGCCCGCGTGAACGTCTTCCGCGCACGGGTCCGGGAGTACGCCCGCCCGGCCCCGTGCGGCGACGACTCCAGCGACTCCGGGTTCCCGAGGCCGCTCACGACGTAGCTCGCCGTGCCCATCGACCCGGGGATGAGCCCGGCCTGCCCCTGCTTCGCCTGGATGGCGCCCTTCCGGGACACCCACAGGTCGACGCCGAAGTGCCGCTCCGGCTGCGTGAAGTTGTGGTGGCACTGGATCCGCTCGAGCTCCGGCGTCTCGTCGACCCGCATGTGGCGGGCCAGGCAGGCGGCGACCCGGTCCATCATCTCGTCGCGGTTGAGCAGCGCGAAGTGCTGTGCCCACCGGAGCTCGGCGATGTACCGGTCGAACTCCGGCGTCCCCTCCGCCAGCCAGGCGAGGTCGCGCTCCGGCAGGTCGAGGCGCTCCCGCTCGGCCCGCGCGACCGCGATCGCGATGTGCCGCATGGCGATCTTGTTGCCCACACCCCTGCTGCCGGAGTGCAGGAACAGCCACACCCGGTCTTGTTCGTCGGCGGTCACCTCGATGAAGTGGTTGCCCGACCCGAGGCTGCCCAGCTGGAGCGTCCAGTTCGGCGTCGCCCCGATCACCGCCGGGAGCACGTGGTCGCCGAGCTGCCCGGCGAGCTCCTCCAGCTCCAGGACCCGCCGCAGCGCCGACTCCGTCAGCTTCCGGTTGTACTTCCCTGCCGACAGCGGCACCGCCCGCTCGATGTCGCCCCGCAGCGGTGCGAGCGACCCGCGGCCCCGGACTTCGTCCACCGACCACGGCGTCCGGACGGCGATCATCCCGCAGCCGATGTCCACCCCGACCGCCGCCGGGATGATCGCCTTGCGGGTGGGCAGCACGGACCCGACCGTCGCGCCCTTGCCCAGGTGCGCGTCCGGCATGAGCGCCACGTGCGGATGGATGAAGGGCAGCGAGGCGGTGCGCTCGGCCTGCCGGAGGGTCTCGACGTCGAGGATGGAGGCCCAGTTGAGCAGCTTGTCGGAGAGTCGATCCACCGGGCGAGTCTGGCTGGAACGCCCCGACCCGGCGACCGGATTTCGGCCTCAGCCCAGGGCCAGCAGCCCGGCGACCAGAGGCTCGACGGCGGGACCGGCCGCGGTGTTGAGGTAGACGAACACGATCGTCGCGAGCAGGAACGCCGGGGCCAGCAGGACCTTCTCGACCGTGGCGCCGGTGCGCAGCGGGAAGAAGGCGAGCCGGCCACCGTTGAGGATCCAGAGCAGTGGGACGGGCACGCCGCCACAGGTGAGCGCGTCACCGGCGATGTGGGCCAGGACGCCGAGGGCCACGGCGTACGGCAGCCATACCGGGCTCGGGATGTGAGCCAGCAGCCACCAGGCGCCGCCCCAGGACAGGATCAGATTGCCGACGACGGTGGTCTCGCTGCGGCCAGGGATGACGAAGTGCAGCGCATGCAGCGCCAGCCCGATGGCCAGCGCGAGAACCAGCAGGCTCGACCAGAGGTACCAGGACGCCACGTAGGCCAGCAGCCCGAATCCGAGCGGGGCGAGGACGGCGTCGTGGGTGCCCTTCCGGTGGCCCTGGGCGATCAGACCCACGGCACCGGCCGGCGCGTCGGTCAGGGGACCCCACATCCGGGAGATCGTCGAGCCGCGCTGGTCGAGGTCGGGCAGCATCGCGAAGCCCCCCGCGGCGGCGATCCACGCCACCTGACCGATGGTGCCGTTGACCGGGGCCCAGGGGAGCGTCGCCGCCCCGGCAGCGAGCCCGGACAGCGCATGCGAGTGACCGAGCACGCACACAGCGTGCCGCGGGTGTGCTCGCCTCCCGGGGAGGGGAGCACACCGGCGTGTCACGTCACTCGTCGAGGTCGGCGTCCGGATCAGCGCCGCCGCGGGCAAGCCAGGTTGCCAGCCGCTCGACGGGCACCTCGAAGTCGGGGAACTGGTCCACGAACGCCTGCAGCTGGTCGGCCAGCCAGGCGAGCGTGACCTGCTCCTCGCCCCGCCGGTCGGCCAGTTCATCCAAACCCCGGTCGGTGAAGTACATGCGTCTCATTCAGGAGTGCTCATGAGGAGAGGGCCTCGGCCACCAGCTGCCGCTGCTCCACCTCGTGCACCTTGGCCGAACCGACGGCCGGGCTGGCCGACGCCCGGCGGCTGACCCGGCGGAACGTCCGCCCCTCCGGCAGGTGCTCAGGAAGGTTGACGGCCATGAACTGCCAGGCGCCCATGTTCATCGGCTCCTCCTGGACCCACACCACATCGTTCGCGTTCGGGTACCGCTCGAGCTGCGCCCTGATCTGCTCGGCCGGGAGCGGGTAGAGCTGCTCCACCCGCACGACGGCGACGTCGGCGCTGCCGCCGGACTCCCGCTGCGCCATGAGGTCGTAGGCGACCTTGCCGCTGCACAGCAGCACCCGGCGGACCGCGGCCTCGTCGAGCGGCTTGCCGCCGATTCCGCCGTCGGGCAGGACCGGGCGGAAGTTCTGCTCGGTGAAGTCCTCGACCGGGCTGACGGCGACCTTGGCCCGCAGCAGTGACTTCGGCGTGAAGACCACCAGCGGCCGGTGCACCTCGGAGAGGGCCTGGCGCCGGAGCAGGTGGAAGTAGTTGCCCGGCGTCGTGCAGTTGGCGACGGTCATGTTGTTCTCCGCCGACAGCTGCAGGAACCGCTCGATGCGGCCACTGGAGTGGTCGGGACCCTGGCCCTCGAGACCGTGGGGCAGCAGCATGACTACGCCGGAGCGCTGGCCCCACTTCGCCTCGCCCGAGCTGATGAACTCGTCGATGACCATCTGGGCGCCGTCGACGAAGTCGCCGAACTGGGCCTCCCACAGCACCAGGGCCTTCGGGTTCGCGACCGAGTAGCCGTACTCGAAGCCCACCGCCGCGTACTCGCTGAGCAGGGAGTCGTAGACGAAGAACTTCGCCTGGTCCTCGGTCAGGTTCGCGAGCGGCGTGTACTCGCCGCCGGTCTCCCGGTCGATGAGCACGGAATGCCGCTGCACGAACGTGCCGCGGCGCGAGTCCTGACCGGCCAGGCGGACCGGAACGCCTTCCATGAGCAGCGACCCGAAGGCCAGCAGCTCGCCCATCGCCCAGTCGATGCCGCCCTCGCTGGCCATGGCCGCGCGCTTCTCGAGCATCTTCTGGAGCTTCGGGTGGGGGGTGAAGTCCGGGGGGAAGGAGACATGCGCGTCGCCGATCGCCTTGAGGACCTCGCGGGG
>JALYMS010000155.1 GCA_030773535.1 Actinomycetota bacterium
CGCACCCACCTGATGGACGCCACCCCGGTCACCCTCGGCCAGGAGTTCGGCGGGTACGCCGCGGCGGTGCGCTACGGCGTCGAGCGGCTGCAGGCCTCGCTGCCGCGGATCGGCGAGCTGCCGCTGGGCGGGACCGCGGTCGGCACCGGCATCAACACCCCGCCCGGCTTCGCCGCGGCGATCATCGAGCGGCTGGCGAGCGAGCTGGACCTGCCGCTGTCCGAGGCGCGCGACCACTTCGAGGCGCAGAGCTCCCGCGACGGACTGGTCGAGGCCTCCGGCCAGCTCCGCACCATCGCCGTCAGCCTCGTGAAGATCGCCAACGACCTGCGGTGGATGGGCTCGGGGCCCCGCACCGGCCTGGGCGAGATCTACCTGCCGGACCTGCAGCCGGGCAGCTCGATCATGCCGGGCAAGGTGAACCCGGTGATCCCCGAGGCGACGATCCAGGTCGCCGCCCAGGTCATCGGCAACGACGCCGCCGTCGCCTTCGCCGGGACGACGGGCAACTTCGAGCTGAACGTGACGCTGCCGCTGATGGCGCGCAACGTGCTGGAGTCCATCCGGCTGCTCGCGAACGTCAGCCGGATCCTGGCCGACCGCACCATCGACGGGATCACCGCCAACGTCGAGCGCTGCCGCGAGCTGGCCGAGTCCTCACCGTCCATCGTGACGCCGCTGAACAAGTACATCGGCTACGAGGAGGCGGCCAAGGTCGCCAAGCAGTCGCTGGCCGAGCAGAAGACGATCCGCCAGGTGGTCCTGGAGAGGGGATACGTGCAGCGTGGCGAGCTCACCGAGCAGCAGCTCGACGAGGCCCTCGACGTCCTCTCGATGACCCACCCGTGACCCGCGGCGGGGGATGGTGACACTCCCCGAAACCTGAGTAGCGTCCCGTGGGATGAGCGAGACAGCGAGCGCACCCACGGCCGGCAACCCCGACGTGTCCCTGCGCCATCCCGGTGGAGAAATGCCCCTGCGCGTGGTCCCGGCCACGGAGGGGGCGGACGGACTCGACACGAGCAAGCTGCTGTCGACGACCGGACAGGTCGCGCTGGACATCGGCTTCGTCAACACGGCCGCGTGCACCTCGGCGATCACCTACATCGACGGTGACGCCGGGATCCTGCGCTACCGCGGCTATCCGATCGACCAGCTGGCCGAGCAGTCCAGCTTCCTCGAGGTCACGTACCTGCTGATCTACGGTGAGCTGCCGAGCGCCGACCAGCTGGCGCAGTTCGACCAGCGCGTCCGCCGGCACACCCTGCTCCACGAGGACCTCAAGCAGTTCTTTAAGGGGTTCCCCCGCGACGCGCACCCGATGCCGGTGCTCTCCTCGGCGGTGAGCGCGCTGTCGACCTTCTACCAGGACTCCTTGGACCCCTTCGACCAGGAGCAGGTGGAGATCTCCACCCTGCGGCTGCTGGCCAAGCTGCCGACCATCGCCGCCTACGCGTACAAGAAGTCGGTCGGCCAGCCGTTCCTCTACCCCGACAACTCCTGCGGCCTGGTCGAGAACTTCCTGCGCATGACCTTCGGCTTCCCGGCCGAGCCCTATGAGCAGGACCCTGACCTGGTCAAGGCGCTGGACATGCTGTTCATCCTGCACGCCGACCACGAGCAGAACTGCTCGACGTCCACCGTGCGGCTGGTCGGGTCCTCGCACGCGAACCTCTTCGCGTCGGTCTCCGCCGGGATCAACGCGCTCTTCGGCCCGCTGCACGGTGGGGCCAACCAGTCGGTGCTGGAGATGCTCGAGGCGATCCAGCGCGACGGCGGGGACATTCCCCGCTTCGTCGAGCGGGTCAAGAACAAGGAGCCCGGCGTCAAGCTCATGGGCTTCGGGCACCGGGTTTACAAGAACTACGACCCGCGCGCGGCCATCATCAAGAAGACCGCCGACACCGTCCTCGACAAGCTCGGCGGGAACAACCAGCTGCTGGACCTCGCCCGCCAGCTGGAGGAGATCGCGCTCAAGGACGACTACTTCGTTCAGCGCAAGCTCTACCCGAACGTCGACTTCTACACGGGCCTCATCTACCGGGCGATGGGCTTCCCCACCCGCATGTTCACGGTGCTCTTCGCCATCGGCCGGCTGCCCGGCTGGATCGCCCAGTGGCGCGAGATGATCGCCGACCCGAGTACCAAGATCGGCCGTCCGCGCCAGCTCTACACCGGCGCGACGGAGCGGGACTACGTCCCGCTCGACGCACGCTGACAGCCGCGCGCGACCGCCTCGCTCGACCGGGCCGGGTAGTGCTCCGACAAGGAGCGCTACCCGGCCCGTCCGCGTTCGGCGCCCCGCCCCTACGGTGGATGCGCCCGCGCACACCTGGAGGTCTCCCGATGGTCGAGCAGCCCGGCGAGGACGTCCTCGTCGTGCCCCCGATCCCG
>JALYMS010000156.1 GCA_030773535.1 Actinomycetota bacterium
GCGCGTGGGAGTACTGCCGCCGCGGCGGGACGGCAGATCTGCTCCGCGCGGCCGCCGCCGCCCGCCGCCGCCCCACTGACGACCGCCCGGTGTTTGAGCGCCGCCACCGTCGCCGGTCGGCGTAGCCCGCTCACCCGCCCGTTCATCCACGACAAGCACAAGGAGACCGACATGCACGACACCACGACGGCCCCGGTGCCCGACGTCACCGTGCCCGACCCCGACGACGAGCGGGCACAGCCCATCTACGAGGGGCCAGCGTCCGCCGCCCACACCCGGCTCATCCCGGGTGGCTACGCCGCCAGCGCCTACGCAGGCGACACCGACGTGCCCGGCACGCTCGTCGTGCACGCCGACCGCTCGGCGTTCGTTCCGCGCACCTGAGCCCGAGCTTTGGAGACCGAGACGAAGAGAGAGAGGGGTTCCAATGCCGACCACCAACCGCGCGGCGCACCACGACCACGCGCCCGTCGTGACGTTCACCGCCGCCGGACACGCAGCCCTGGACGCCCTCGCCGAGACCATCGTCAACCGCATGGGGCAGACCCCCGATGTAGTCGGCAAGCGAGCCCGAGCACCGGGATGACGTCTCGAGCCGATCGCGGCGTCACTGTCTCGCCGATGCGCCCGATGCGGCCGCTAGGGGGAGGACGAGCAGGTGGACACGAGCGGGGAGTCGTTGCAGGTCTTGGAGGCCGATCCCGGGCTCGGGGAGGGGCTGGCGTCTGTGCAGCTGCTGGCCGCGCGCCGAGCGGTCGTGGCGCCTATCCAGCGGCTGGGCACCGGGCCGTGGGAGTTCGAGGCCGACCAGGTGGCGGCTTTGCCGGCCCTAGCCCTCTACCCTCTAGGCAACCGATGCCGTCCCGCCGGCGATGTCAAGGGGTTCGACCACGACCTGGACCTTCCGGCGCTGTTCGAGCACTGGAACCACGGCAGCGTCATCCGCAGTTGGCTGGTCGAGCTGATGGGCAACGCGCTGGCCCACGGCGGTATCGGCCCGATGGCGGACATCGAGCCGGATTTTTCGACCATCTCCACCTACGTCGAGGACACCGACGAGGTCAAGTGCGTCATCCACTGGGCGATGGCCAACGACATCCCCACTCCCGTCACCCGGATGTCGCAGCAGATGCTCATGGCCTACCGAGACCTGGACTGGCCGGCGGCGAAGTCCGTCGCGCTGCTGCGCAACCAGTACGGCGGCCACGCCATCCACCGCGCCGGCGAGGACGAGCAGCGCGGCTGATGACCACGAGGGCATCGGCGCGCTTGTACCACCAGACTCCTGGGAGCGGCTTGGATGAGCGACTACGACCTGATCGTGATCGGCGCCGGCGCGAGCGGACTCGCCGCCGCGCGATCGGCCACAAAGGCGGGCGCGGGTAGCCCTGGTGGAGAAGGCCCCGTCTCGGAGGTGGCTGCACCCACTACGGGTGCGTCCCGAGTAAGACGCTGCTGGACGTGGCTCACCGGGTCGCCGGTGCCCGCAGTGCCCAGCAGTGGGGGCTCGAGTCCGTCGGGAACGTCGACTTCGGCAAGGTCATGGCGCACGTCCACGAGGTGATCGCCCAGATCGAGCAGGACGAGTCGCCCGCTCAGTTGGCCGCCGAGGGCATCGACCTGATCGACGGCTGGGCCCGCTTCACCTCAGCACGCAGCATCGACATCGACGCCGGGCGCTGACTGCCGACCGCTTCGTGCTCGCGACCGGCGCACATGCCGCCGTACCGCCGATCCCAGGTCTGCACCAGGTCAGCTACCTGGACAACAAGACAGCTGTTCGACCTCACCGAGCGTCCCGAGCACCTGCGGGTCATGGCCGGTGGCGCGATCGGCGTGGAGCTGGCAGGCGTTGTCGCAGCTCGGCTCTCGCGTCACGATCGTCGAAGCAGCTCGGCGGCCTCACCAAGGAAGAGCCGCAGGGTCTCCGACATCATGACGACTGTTCCGGAACGGTCCGGCGTCCAGGTCTGTGCCGGTGCCGCCGTGCAGACGGTCACTGACGGGCCGACGCTGCACCTGGCCGACGGGCAGACCATCAGCGGCTCCCACCTGCTGGGAGGCGGCCCCGGTCAGCGGGCAACTGGTTTCCCAGCGTTCCGGCGAGGAACGCGGCGAGCCGGTGGCTCCCGCCGCAGTCGAGCACGACGTCGAGATCGCGCGCCAGGTCAGCGGGACGGCGGGGTCGTGAGCGCTCGTGACGACCGGATACCCCATCGCGTGGTGACCGACTGCCCCGGGGACAGGCGAATCAGGTCCTGGCCGGTGCGGAACGCGTCCGGCGGGCAGGTCATCGGCTCGATCCCAAGGCCCTTACGACGGCGGTGCTCGTGCGGCAGCGTGTCACCGGTGAAGATCTCGACGTACGGGTAGTGCTCGTCGAGCCACACCTCCACGCGCCGGCCGCCGTCCGGGGCCTCGAGCACAACGGTCGCGCGCCCGTCGCCGTCCCGGTCCAGGTCGGTGAACGCGTAGTCCATCGCGACGTCACCGAGCGGGCGCGGCGTCCGGAAGTCGTACGGCGTGCCGTCCACGCTCTTCCGCCCGGTGCGGATCTGCGACTCGTCCGTCGGCAGCCGGGTCGCTGCGGGAACCCGCAGCAGCGCCGTGTCGATCCGCGGCGTCTCGACCGTCACGTAGGGGTGCGCGCCGTGCCCGTACGGGGCGTCGTCCGGGCCGATGTTCGTGGCCGTCGTCGCGACGATCAGCCCGTCGTCGTCCAGGCTGTAGGCGATGGCCAGGTCGAGGGCGAACGGGTAGGCCGGCAGCGGGTGCAGCCGCAGCCGCATGGTGACGGCGTCGTCGGTGACGTCGGTGGCCCGCCAGTTGCGCCAGCGACACACCCCGTGCAGCGCGTTGCCCAGCTCCGGCTCGTCGAG
>JALYMS010000157.1 GCA_030773535.1 Actinomycetota bacterium
CCGTCCTCGCGCGCGAGGAAACCGAAACCCTTCTCCGGGTTGAACCACTTGACCTTGCCGGTGGGCACGTTGCATCCCTCGTCACTCGCTGCGGGTCCGGCACGAGGCCGGAGGACGACGGCGGCCCTTGAGCCGCCGTGGACGACAGGTTAGCGGCCGGGTGCGCCGACGCGGACCTGCTATTCGGTCGGTGCCGTATCCGGGTCGCCGTCCGGGCCGTCGATGATGCCGAGCCGCTCGAGCAGGACGAGGAAGACGACGGCGAAGTCGTTGTCCGCGACGTCACGGCGCACCACTTCCCAGTCGACCTGCTCGCGCAACGCCCGGGCGACCGGCAGGTCCCGCGCGAAGTCGCAGTAGTGCTCGTCCAGGGCGAGCAGCTTCGTGACCACGATGTCGGTCGCCGCCAGGACGGGCATCTGGACGGAGAGGACCGGCAGCACCTCGGCCCGCTCGACCAGGTCGATCTCCACGGCCTTCCCGCAGGTGCGCCACAGGACGTCGACGAACCCCTGCTCGCCCACGACCTTGATCAGCCAGTCCTCGGCCGGCTGGACCACCTCGAGGCCTGCCTCGGCCAGCGCCTTGCCGGCCCGCTCCGCGTCCACCGCCGTCACGAGGAAGTCGGCGTCGTGCACCGGCTCCGGGGCCCCGCGCATCCATGCCGCGTAGCCGCCGCACAGGGCAAAGGGCACCTCCGCCTGCTTCAGCGCGACGGCGGTGCGCTTCAGCAGCTCACGGACTTCGTCCCGCTCCGATGTCTCCACCGGGGCCGACTACCCGCGAATCCGTGCCGCACGCACCCAGGCCACGGTGATAGATCCGGCGGGGCCGGGGCACAGGAGAGCCGTGCGCATCGCCTCCTTCAACATCCTGCACGGACGTTCCGTCGACGACGGGCGCGTCGACGTCGACCGGCTCGCTGCCGCGGTCAAGAGCCTCGACGCCGACGTGCTCGGCCTGCAGGAGGTCGACCGGGACCAGCCGCGGTCCCTGGGTGCCGACCTGACCGCAGTGGCGGCCGAGGCCATGGGCGCCGCCGAGCACCAGTTCGTGGCCGCGCTGGCCGGGACGCCTGGCGGTACGTGGATGGCAGCCACCGGCGACGAGCAGCCCGGCTCGGCCAGCTACGGCATCGCCCTGCTCTCCCGGTACCCCGTCGTCTCGTGGCGGGTGGTCCGGCTGCCGGGGCTGCGCGCCAGCATCCCGATGTGGTTCGGCGGCTCCCGCAAGCCGGTGTGGGTCAGCGACGAGCCACGCGTAGCCGTGGCCGCGGTGCTGGACGGACCGTTCGGCCAATTCACCGTCTGCAACACCCACCTGTCCTTCGTCCCCGGCTGGAGCGCGCTGCAGCTGCGCCGGCTGCTGCGTTCGCTCACCGGCACCCGGGAGCCGCTCGTGCTGATGGGCGACTTGAACATGGAGCAGCGCCAGGCCGCGCGGGTCAGCGGGCTGCGACCGATCGCCACGGCCGCCACCTTCCCGGTGGACCGCCCGCGACGGCAGCTCGACCACGTGCTGGTGCGAGGACCGCTCTCCGCGACGGGGCCGGCCGAGGCGCTCCGGCTGCCCCTGTCCGACCACCGCGCGCTCGTCGTCCCCTGCGGAACGGCCTGATCGGGCGACGGGGACTCGCGGCGCCACCGCCGCTACGCCACGATGCCTGTTATGGCCAGTAACGGTGCAGCCCGCGTCTTCGACCTGCTCGCCACGATCGTCCGGGTGGTCTGCTCGGTGATCGCCGCGGTGATCGTGCTCCATGCCGTCTTCGTGCTGTTCGAGGCGAACCCAGTCAACCCGCTGGTCACCTTCACGGCCGGCTGGCGGGACACCTTCGGCTGGTTCACCAAGGACCTGTTCACCCCGTCGGACCCGAAGATCGCCGAGACGATCAACGACGCGCTGGCCGCGCTGATCTGGGTGGTCGTCGGCAGCCTGGTGTCCAAGCTCATCGCCCGGCTCGCGCCGTCGTCCAAGGCCCGAGCCTGACCCCGTGGCGGTCGGGGCACTGACCGTGGCAGGAGAGGTCAGGCGTTGCGGACGGCGGCCGCGGAGTGCAGACCGAGCTCCTCGACGGAGCGCTGCCGCATCTCCACCTTGCGGATCTTCCCCGTCACCGTCATCGGGAACTCGTCGACGACCTTGACGTAGCGGGGCACCTTGTAGTGCGCCAGCTTCCCCGCGCAGAAGTTCCGCAGCCCCTCGGCGGTGAGCGGCTCGGCGCCCTCACGCAGCCGCACCCAGGCCATCAGTTCCTCGCCGTAGCGCTCGTCGGGGACCCCGATGACCTGCGCGTCGACGACGTCGGGATGGGTGTAGAGGAACTCCTCGATCTCCCGCGGGTAGACGTTCTCCCCGCCGCGGATCACCATGTCCTTGATCCGGCCGACGATGTTGAGGTAGCCCTCGGCGTCCATGACGGCGAGGTCGCCGGTGTGCATCCAGCGGGCGCGGTCGATGACCTCGGCGGTCTTCTCCGGCTCGTTCCAGTAGCCGAGCATCACCGAGTAGCCGCGGGTGCAGAACTCCCCCGGCGTCCCGCGCGGCACGGTCAGGCCGGTCGAGGGGTCGACGACCTTCACCTCCAGGTGCGGGTGCACCCGGCCGACGGTCGAGGTGCGCCGGTCGAGGTCGTCGTCGGCACTGGTCTGCGTGGACACCGGTGAGGTCTCGGTCATGCCGTAGCAGATGGCCACCTCGGTCATGCCCATCTCGGCGACCACCCGCTTCATGACCTCCACCGGGCACGGCGAGCCGGCCATGATCCCGGTGCGCAGGGCGGAGAGGTCGTAGTCGGTGAAGTTCGGCAGTCCGAGCTCGGCGATGAACATCGTCGGGACGCCGTACAGCGACGTGCAGCGCTCGTCCTGCACCGCCTTCAGCGTCAGGGCCGGGTCGAACCCCGGTGCCGGGATGACCATCGTGGCGCCGTGCGAGGTCGCCGCGAGGTTGCCCATCCCCATGCCGAAGCAGTGGTAGTAGGGCACCGGGATGCAGATCCGGTCGGCCTCGGTGTAGCCGCAGCCCTCGCCGACGAAGAACGCGTTGTTGAGCAGGTTGTGGTGGGTGAGCGTGGCGCCCTTGGGGAAGCCGGTGGTGCCCGAGGTGTACTGGATGTTGATCGGGTCGTCGGCCGACAGCTCGGCCTCCCGGCGGGCCAGCAGCTCCCGGTCCCCCGCCCGGCCGGTGGTCAGCAGGTCCTGCCAGGCGTCGTCCCCGAGGAACAGCACCTCGCGCAGGTCGGGACAGTCGCCGCGCACCTCGGCCACCATGGCGCGGTAGTCGCTGGTCTTGAACTGCGGTGCTGACACCAGCACCGAGATGCCGGCCTGCTTCAGCACGTAGGCGAGCTCGTGGGTGCGGTAGGCCGGGTTGATGTTCACCAG
>JALYMS010000158.1 GCA_030773535.1 Actinomycetota bacterium
CCCGTCGCCCCCACGACTACGATCTTCACACCGCTCACCTCGTCTCGGTCGCTGCCCGGGTCCCGGCACAGCCGATACCCCGGGCGACGCCGTGCATCACAGGGACTGGCCGGCGGCCTGGAGGAGGTCCACGCACGGATCGTCGGCGCTGCGCCACCACGGGCAGGTCGAGGTCGAAGTGGACCGGCTGCACCGGCACGCTGCTGCGTGGTCATCGGGTGCCCGCCCGTGGCCGCGGTAGAGACCCTCAGCCACCGCGTCGCCGACAGAACACCGTCAGGCCCAATCACTGCCGCCGGGGCCGGGGGGCGTGCACACTGGTTCTGCAATCCCGCGCCGACGGATGTTGCCCCGGAGGTTGCCATGCGCAGCGATGAACGCGTGGTCCTCATGCCGGTCCTCGCGTCAGGCAGTCATGCCCATCCCCGCGCCGGCGGCTGCTTCGCCGAGGTCGCGGCCACCCTCAGCACCTACCAGTGGACCGACCACCCAACCAGCATCCCTCCGGTCCTCGGCCAGATCGCCCGCCGAGTCAACGACCTCTCCAGCCCGCAGGCGCGGACCGCCCTGGCGCCGCTGATCCCCTGGGCGGTCTGCGGTCCCCACCTGTCGACCGACCTCACCCGTGACACTGCGGTGATCACCGCACTGATCGAGTCGGCCCGCTCGGAGCTCCGGGTCGACCCGGACCTCGGCCCGCTGCTGCAGCAGCTGGAGCGGCAGCCCCGGCCGCGCCGCATCGTCGACCGGATCACTTGGCGCCGGGCCGCCCGCCACCTCGTGCACACACACCTGCGGTCCATCGCCTCCAGGACGAAGGGGCCGACCCGTGACGCCCGGCTCCGGGACCTGCTCGTCACAGCGATCGACAGCATCCGCGCCCTCGAGGGTCTCCCACCGCTGCCACAGCCGGCCGACGCCCCATTGATCAGTGCTCACCCGCTGCCCGTCACCACGCACCTGGCCGCAGTCCACCCGGTTCTCGGACTTCGCGTCGCACCTATGCTCGACCTCTGGCCCGACTGGATCCGCGAGCCCTGGAACCGACGCCTTCATGAGCTCCGCCCGCGCAACCGGACCAACGGCGAGGACCGACCACAGCAACCCGCCGGCACCCGGCAAGCCGTCGCCGTCTGACCGCCATTCCCTGACGCCCTGCTGGACCGAGCAGCAGCCGTGCTCGCCGTCGTTCCAGGCTGACCCGATCACCTCAGAGGGCGCCGGTCACGTGGCGATCATTGGTCGGCCCAGGTTGCCGCCGCGCCAGCCGATGACCGTCAGCGGAGCGGACGCGTTGTGGACCCTTACGTCGCTGGACGCGGCCGACGGCCGAAGCCGCTGCCGTGGACGATGGCGGTCAGGCGTAGTGGCCGACGGAGTTGGTTCGCCACATCCTGAAGCTACCGGCAGAGACGGCAGCCTGCTGCGGAGCCCTCATGGAGTGGCCTTGATGCGTCGTTCGAGATTCGGAAGCGGCGTGTGGCCGGGGGCCGACCTCGCCTCCCTGTTCCCGCCGGAGTCAGCCCCGGGTGCCCCGGGCGACCCGGGCGTGTTCGGTCCAGGTTCGGAGGCCTGGCGGATCGGCCGGGAGAGAGTGCTGATCCTGGCCGGTCCGGCCGCCCTGTTGATGCAGATCGCACATCCGCTGGTCGCTGCCGGCGTCGACCAGCACAGCGACTTCCGTGTCCGGCCGGTGCATCGCTTGCGCACCACCCTGGACGCCACACTGACCATGACCTTCGGCGACCGTGACCAGGCCGCCAAGGCAGCCGCCCGGATCCGGTCACGGCACCGACGAGTGACCGGGTGTACCAGCGACCCTGCAGGCGCCTTCCCGGCTGGCACGGAGTACCGGGCCGACGATCCACAGCTGGCGCTGTGGGTGCTGGCCACCTTGGTCTGGACGGCGCTTGAATTCTACGACGGGTTCGTAGCGCCACTGCCCCCCGAGCGCCGGGCTCGTTACCAGGCCGAGATGTCCCGTATCGGCGGGCTTCTCGGCGTACCGCAGGAGCTGCTACTCGGTAGTCACGAAGAGTTCACCGAGTACATGGCGTCGATGGACGACGCGGTGCTCGAGGTGGGGCCGCAAGTGCGCAGGCTCGCTGTGGACATCTTCTCCGCCTCGGTCCGCGGGGTTCCACGACCCCTGCTCCAGGGTGCCGACGCAGTGGCAGGCGTCCTGACCGCGGGCTTGCTCCCGCCCCGGTTACGTGCCTGCTATGGGTTGAGCTGGGGCTGGCCGGAGCGGCAGGCCTTCCGCGCCGCCCGCCTCGCCATGAGGACCGCACTCCCGGCCCTGCCGCCGCACGTCCGCTACTGGCCGCACTACGTGTCTGCGTACCCCCGCGTCGGGGGCTCGTGATCCCCGGACGCATCTGCCGTCGGCGTCCGGTGCGGACTGCGCCGCGTTGCCGCGTGGCCACGTGGCCGCGTGGCCGCGTGGCCACGTGGCGGCTTTAGGGTCACCCGTGGACTTCGCCGAGCTCAGCCGGCCGTTCGTCATCGCCCACCGCGGCGGGGCCATGCAGGTGCCCGAGCACACGATGGAGGGCTATCGGGTCGCGGTGGGCCAGGGCCTGCCGGTCATCGAGCAAGACGTGTCCAAGCTCGCCGATGGCGGCCTCGGCGTCATGCACGACGGCACCGTGGACCGCATGACCACCTCCAGCGGCAACGTCGCCGATCACACCTCGGTGTCCTGGAAACAGCTCGACATCGACGCCTCGGCCAC
>JALYMS010000159.1 GCA_030773535.1 Actinomycetota bacterium
ATCAGCTCGGACGGCCCGGCGACGCGACGGAGCAGCACCGCGTACGCGACCAGCAGGAGACACTCGCAGACGACCGTCGTGATGGCTGCGCCGAGGTAGGACCAACGCGGGATGAAGTAGAGGTTGAATCCAACGTTGAGCGCAGCAGCGGCGGCCACCGCGACGGTCCGCGACGCCTGCTTGTCGGTCGCCGCCAGCGAAATGCTTGCAGTATTGGCCACCATCCGCACGGGGATCACCATGACCAGCAGCTGATAGGTCAGCACGGCGGCGGCGAATTCCGGGCCGTACAGGAAGTCAATCGTCCGCGGAGCCAGCAGCAGCGACGCGACCGTCACCGGCACACCCACGAAGGCGATCAATCGCATCGAGAAGTTGCGTAGATGACGGAACTGCTCGGGATCCCCGGGCCAGGCGCGCCCCATGCGGGGGTAGACGGCACGGTTGATGCTGCGAGCGATGACGTTGAAGTGCAGCACGAGGTTGGTGGCGGCCTGGTAGAGCCCGACGGCCGCCGGCCCGATCAAGACGCCGAGCAGAACCGAGTCGAACCGTCCATTGGTCAGCGTGAGCGTGTCGCTGAGGGCGAAGGGCGTGCACTGTCGAATCGTGCTGCGCAGGGAGCCCCGCTCCACCCGCGGCCGGGGCAGGCCGCCGATGTGCCGGCCGACGAGGATCCAACTCCAGCAGGCGCCGAGCGCGCGGGAGGCGGCGAAAACGCCGACGACGGCGACCGGCCCTCCTCCGAAGGCGAGCACGGCCACCGTCCCGGCGAGGTATGCCGCCTCCTGCACGCCGGTGACAACCGTTTCGGTGCTGAGGCGCTCCCAGGCCCAGAACGCCGCGAACTGAACGCGCGCGATCCCGTCGAACGCCATGCCGATGCCCGCGACACCCAGCGTGGCCGCCGTCTCCCATGGGGCACCCACGGCAACGGCGCCTCCGAACAGCGCGCCGGTGAACACCACGCCTAGGACCACCGACAGGAAGGTGCCGGCCTCGACCCACCGTCGGGCCTCTTCGGGGCGCCGAGCGACTTCACGGGCCAGCAACGTGGGGACGCCGTAGAAGAAGGGCAGCAGGGAAGTCAGCGTCAATGCGAACTGCACGACGCCGAGCACGTAGGGACCGCCGCTGCGGGCCAGCAGGACGACGACGCCGACTCCTGCAACGGCCCGGAAGACGAAGGTCAGCAGCTGGGCGGTGGAGTTGGACGCCAGCCCTTTCTTACGGGCCCGCCCCTCCGCGCGAGCGCTCCCTTCCAGCTCAGCGTGCACTGGACGGGGCGCGAGGCGGCCTCGGGCGACGCGGTACGCGGGCAATGGAGCCGGCTCCGACAGGTGATCCAGGCTTCGCCCCCTGCAGGAGATGCACCGCCGCGATGATGCCCAGCAGCAGCCACAACCAGCGGTAATGCAGGACCTCGTGGGTTACTGCCGTGGCGGCGAAGGCCGCACATGCGCCGGCCAGCGCCGCCGGAACGGGTATCGCCGCGGCGAGTCGCGGCGGCAGGGGACGGCGGCTCAGGGCAACGATGCGGGCGACGATCACCCCCATCAGGCCGAAGACAGCCAGCAGCCCGAACGGGCCGCGTTCGACAAGGGTCCCCAGGTAGTCGCTGTGCGCCTCCTTGACGATCGGTGCTGCCGTCGCATTCAAGGTGTCCTGCGTGGCCGTCGGTCCGATGCCCAGCAGATGTCCGCGCTCGTACAGCTCGAACTGCGAGGAGAAGAGGTCGACGCGTCCTTCGGCGCTGTCCGCTCCCCGGCCCACCGAGTAGCGCAGCAGCGGATTGTCGCTCTGCGAGGCAGACGCCAGCAGCGGCTCACCGACCTGCAACCAGCTCACGGCCAGGCCGCCCACCAGGAGGCTCGTCACTGCGGTCGCCTTGATCAGGCCTGAGCGCACGCGCACGTGCATGAACAGTGTGACGAGCGCTCCGGCCACCAGGGAGAGCAGGGCCGCATTGGATCCCGTCAGCAGGGTGCCGACGAACAGCACCCCGATGAAGGCGGACCGGAGCCAGAGCCGTCCGGGATAACCGCACGCAACTACCACGAACATGGCGATGACGAAGAAGTTCCCCGCCATGTTGGGGTGGTCGAACAGCATCTGATAACGGACACCGCCACCGTTGGTCGCGGTGAGAGGTCCGCCCACACCGGCCGCGACCACGACGATGAGCAGGCCGGCCCACGCCGTGGCGCTGACCGCCCAGGTCCGCAACACGATGCCCAGCGCCCGTGGCGTCCGGCACAGCGTCGCCACGGCCGCGCACCAGCCCAGCAGGAACACCTCCTGCGCGACGGCCACCGCACCGCTTCCCGGCAATATGCTGAGCAGCGCAGACGCGGCACCGACGAGCATCAGCGCTGTCGTCGGGACGACGTACGGCACACGGACCGTCGCCTTGGTCCGGAGCGCCCAGACGAACACCGCAAAGACGGTCGCCGCCATGAGGCCGTCGATCGGCGCCGCGTTGCCCGGCAGCTTGGGAGTGATCACCGGCAGCAGTGCCACGGTGGCCGCAAGGATCACCAGAGCGCCCTGGCCCGGCTCGCTGGCACCGCCGTGCGGCAGTGCGCTGCCCGAGGACAGTCGGGCGGACGACGATCCGAGGACCTTCTCCCCGCGCGCAGTGAAGGACGCGATGCTGCTCATGGTCGGGGCCTCAAGAGGTAGCGGGCTTAGGCGTCGCGGCCGCCGCCGCCGCCTGCTTTTTCCGCACCGGGCCGCCGCTGCCGGTGTACGCGATGAGGCCGATCACCGGCTGACGCGTCAGGTGGACGTGTCGCTCGAGGTTGGACAGCCAGGCGGCCTTCACCCTCTTCGGCGCCACCACGACGATGCCCGTGTCGGGTTGCGTTCCAGCAGCCGGCAGCCGGGAGGTGTGCGGGCCGTCCAGCGTGAGTGGAACGATGTCCGTGCCGACCTCGGTCTCCGCGGCGAGACTGCGGGCCAGACCCGTGACGTCCACGCTGGGCCCTACGGGGACCAGTTCGAAAGATCGCACTCCGGCATTGTCCGCTGCGAGGCTGACGTAGCCGGCCAGCCACTGATCCGAGAGATCCCCGGCCGTCTGGGGCAGGCGACGGAGACGGCCGAGGAGCGGAACGCCGAGGTGGCGAGCCAGGGCGGCCGGGCCGAGCGTCGGCCGCCAGGCCTCCAGCGTGGCCGCCAGTGCGATGCCGAGAATCAGCCCCAGCAGCCCGCCGGCCGCCACCCGTGCTGCCAAGGAGGTCTCGACGGGGATGCCCCGGGACGCCGACGCATCGACCACTTCCGGACGGACGGTGGAAGCCAGGGTGGCTGCCAGTTCCTGACGCTGGGTCTGCAGGTTGTTGAGCTGTTCGACGGCCTGCGAATGGCGGAGCTCGAGCGCGTCCAGCGGGGCTCCGCCTTCCAGCCCGATCGCCCGCAGCCTGGCCTGCTCGCGCGCCGCGGCGTCCGCCTCGGCCTCGATGCCCGTGATGTTCTGGGCCAGCGCGCCGATCTGCACGTCGGTCTGGGCGAGGAGCTGCTCCGTCTTGCCCAGCACGCTCTCGGTGCGCCGAGCCACGACCTCGGTGGCGAGGGCGGTGGCGAGCTGAGCGGACACCTCCGGGTCGGGGTCGGTCACCGACAGCTGGAGGATGCCCGACGTGCCCACGGGCTCGACCCGGACGAGCGTGGTGAGCTCAGCCTGGTCCCGCTGCACCCCCGCCGTCATGAGTGCCTTGCTGAGCACTCCGGGGCTCGTGGCGACACCCAGCGCTGTGTCGGCCAAGGAGTTGGCTTCCTCGCTGTCCTTGGCGTCGGCGGCACCCATGAAGATGCGCGCGCTCGCCACGTATGCGTCGTCCTGCAGCTGAGCCAGACCGACCGGAATGCTCAAGCCGAGGAGGGTCAGCAGCAGAATAAGCACCCAGTGGTACTTGAAAATGCGCTCTGCTGCCTCGTTCAGATCCACCGTTGTCGTCCTGTCACATCAGGCCCGGCTGCTGCTGCAGCCAGGCATTCAACTTCCGCGTCCACACCGTCTGCCTGCCCGCCGAGGAGGGCTGACCGGCACCTTCGCCCGGGTCACTGCAGGCGGACGGTCGCGGATTGCTCCGCTGCACGTTCGATTGCACACGACGCGGGCCGACAAGGGAACCGACTTCGCGCCCGTCTCCCCCTACGGGGGCTCACCGACCCGCTGCGCCCAGCACCTGTCCGACGGTACGCAGCAGGATCTTCACGTCGCCCCACATCGACCAGTTCTCGATGTAGAAGTTGTCGAACCGCGCACGGTCCTCGATGGAGGTGTCCCCCCGAAGGCCGTGCACCTGTGCCCAACCGGTGAGTCCGGCGGGCACCCGGTGACGGGCCATGTACCACGGGATCGTCCTCGTGAACTCGTCCACGAAGAACGGCCGCTCCGGCCGTGGCCCGACCAGACTCATGTCGCCGCGGAGCACGTTCCACAGCTGCGGCAGCTCGTCCAACGACGTCCGGCGCAAGAATCTTCCCACCGAGCGGAGCCGACCGTCCTCCGCGATGTTCCACCGGTGGGCCGACTCCGACGGCGCCGCGGGCCTCAGCGAGCAGAATTTGAAGAGGTCGAAGGGCCGGCCGTCGAGACCGATCCGGGTCTGCCGGAAGAGGAACTGGCCGGTCTCCCAGCGGGCGGCCAGCGCGCAGACCACCATGACCGGCGTGAGGAACAGCAGAGCCGTCGCAGACAGCACGGCATCGAAGACCCGCTTGCCGGTCCAGGCGCTGGTACGGAACGGAGCCCGCCGCAACCGCACGAGCGGAACGCCCCACAGCACCTCGGTGTCCTTGGTGACGGCGTGCAGCTCATAGAGCCGGGGAACGAAGTAGATCTCGCAGGCCAGCTTGTCGCAGGCTCGGAGCATGCTGACCATCGACGGTTCGCGGAAGGAGCCGTAGCTGACGATCACGATGTTGACGTCCTGCTCGACGATAACCCGGCTGAGATCGTCGTACCCGCCGAGCATGGGCACCGGCCGCTCGGACTCGGGCAGCATCGGGTCGTCGTCCAGCATGCCCACAGGCGTCAGCCCGTACTCGGGGTGAGCCAGGAGGTTCTCGCCCAGCGCCCCCGCGACCGACCCCGCGCCGAGCAGCAGGGTCCGCTGCCGCAGACGGCCGCGGCGACGTGCTCTCCGGATTGCGCCGTACGCCAGCATCCGCCCGAAGAGGCACAGTCCGGCGAAGGCCATGGCGGTGCCCAGCCGCGCCGTGCCGGCCGTTCCGTCGTTGAGTCCGCCGAGCACCATGGCGCCCGCGCCGGCGGCCAGGGAGCGGCCCACGACCGCGGGGACGTCGTCGAGGATCGACATGGACAGCCGCGACCGGTACAGGTCCGCGTGGTGGAAGAACGCCAGGAGGAGCACCAGCACGGTCAACGTCTTCAGCTGCGCCGTGCCGGTGAGCAGTGCCGCCGTGACGAAGGCGGCGACGTCGATCGCCAGGAGCAGAGCAGCGGGCGAGCGCAGCGCCCGCCGCAGACGGTCGGTCCGGGACGGTGTCCCCGCATCCGGTTGCACGCCCAGCGCCGACCGGCTGCCGATGTCGATGGGCTCCGACGGATGTCCCGGGAGGGAGGTCTCCGGGGCACGAGCCGTTCTCGCGGCGGGCCAGGGACCGGCATCGGACACGAAGGGGAGCCGGCCGTTCACGGGTTTGCGGCCATGGCCCAGGTCGGCCGTCATCGCGAGCTGAACGAGCGCCCCGGGACCCGTCGTCCCGGGCGCTTCCCCCGCGCTGCCCTGCGCGGGACCGTTGGGCCTGCGGAGGTGGGAACCCGGTGGCTCGCCACCGGCACCTTCGCTTCCTCGTGTCCCTCTGTGCTCATTCCCCGCCCCCGACGATCAGTTGTTCGCTTCCTCGACGGCGAGAGCGGAGCGCTCTGCCTCCGCCATGGCCGCGAGCCCTTCCCGCAGTTGCACCTGCGGGACGTAGCCGAAACCCTCCCGCGCACGCCGTGTGTCCGCCGCGGTGTCCCGTACGTCACCCTGTTGCTTCGCGAGCCGCCGCACGACCGGTTCACCGGCGACTTCCGCGACGATCTCCAGGACCTCGTTCATGGAGATCTGACTGCCGCCGCCGATGTTGGCCACGCCGGTGAAGTCCGAGACGGCCGACTGCCGCAGCGCACGGACGATGTCGCCGACGTAGGTGAAGTCCCGCGTCTGCTCGCCGGTGCCGTACAGCTCGAACAGCTCACCCCGGACGCCGGCCGAGATCAGCCGGGAGAAGGCCATGTCGGGCCGCTGCCGCGGCCCGTAGACGGTGAAGAACCGCAGGGAGACGGTCGGGAGACCGAAGTTCGTGCGGTAGAGCTCGCAGAGGTGTTCCCCGGCGAGCTTCGTGACGCCGTAGGGCGAGACCGGCTGCGGCCGGAGCGTCTCGGGCGTCGGGTACGTCTCCGCGTCGCCGTAGACGCTCGAGCTGGACGCGTAGACGAGCTTCGGCAG
>JALYMS010000160.1 GCA_030773535.1 Actinomycetota bacterium
GTCGCCGGGGGAGACCTGCGACCGCACGGGGAAGGTCGCGATCCGCGTCCAGTAGTCGGCTATCCAGTCGACGACCTCGTGGCCGTGCTGCCGGAACTCCTCGGGCGACATGTGCGGAACGGGCTGGGTCACAGGTTCACCGTATTCGGTGACCGTCGGACGCAGTTGCGGCGAGTGGGGGGTGGCGTGGACGGCAGTTGGCCGCGCAAGTCCTGTCGTGGCGAGTGGGCCCCGGACGGTCCCTCGAGACGGTGGACAAGCCCTGTCGTGGCGAGTGGGACCCGGAGGGTTCCGCGCAGCCGCGACGCAGCGGCTCATCAGGACTAGGGGACGGCACCTGGCGGCGGTGTCATCCGGAGGACGACAGATCACACAGTGCCCCCGGTGCGACTCGAACGCACACTGCGCGGGTTTTGAATCCGCTCCCTCTGCCGATTGGGGTACGGGGGCGCGCCGGTACGCCCGGCTGCCGCAGCAGCCTAGCGGGGAGGTTTCGGAGCACCGACGTCGCTAGGCTTCCGCCCCGTGAGCAGCGAGACGATCCGGGTCCTCATCGCGGAGGACGAGGCTCTGATCCGCCTCGACCTCAAGGAGATGCTGGAGGAGGAGGGCTACAGCATCGTCGGGGAGGTGGGCGACGGCCAGCAGGCCGTGGACCTGGCCAGGGAGCTGACGCCGGACCTGGTCATCCTGGACATCCAGATGCCGGTGCTCGATGGGCTGTCTGCGGCCGAGCAGATCGCCTCGGCCCGGATCGCACCGGTCATCGTCCTGACCGCCTTCAGCCAGCGCGAGCTGGTGGAGCGGGCACGGGACGCCGGTGCCATGGCTTACCTGGTCAAGCCGTTCTCGAAGAACGACCTGGTGCCGGCGATCGAGGTCGCCCGCGGCCGCTTCGCCGAGATGTCGGCACTGGACGGCGAGGTGCGCACCCTGGAGGAGCGCCTGGAGACCCGCAAGGTCGTGGAGCAGGCGAAGGGCCGGCTGATGAGCGAGCGGGGGATCACGGAGGCGGAAGCCTTCCGCTGGATCCAGCGAACGGCCATGAACCAGCGCACCTCGATGAAGGCTCTCGCGCAGACCATCCTGGCGTCCGACGAGGCGGCGGAAGGCACCACGGCCTGAGGAACCGCCTCCGACCGGCGCGTCGTCCGCGGCGCGTCGGACGCGGTGCCGCCTCCGGTGATCCAGCGTTCCGAGGCGGCCCTGGCTTGAGGCTCTCAGATCACGACCTCATCACGGTGAGTGGGACGCCGGGTGCATTTCGGCGTACTGCAGTTAGGTTCTCCGCACCGATCGGGCGCCCGAGCGGGGGGTTCGTCATGCGATCCCGCCCAGCGGCGCCCGGAACGATGACACTGGGAGTTGCTTGATGCGCACGAGCACCACCGCCCGCAGCATCGCTGTCACCGGTGCCGCCCTGCTCGCCCTCACCGCCTGTGGCGGCGGCGACAGCGGCGGCGGCGGCGGAACCGCCGAAGGCGGCGACAGCGCCGAGAAGCAGGTCAACGTCTATGGCACCGATGGCAACATGGGCAACGCCCTCGGCGAGGACTTCGACGAGAACGGCGCCCTGGCCGGCATGCGGGGCACCACCCCGCTCACCGAGCTCGGTGCGGACTTCACCGACCGGCTGATGGAGGTCGACCCCAATCTCCAGGACTTCAACTACGCGGGTGAGACCTACGACGCGGTCATCCTGACCGCGCTCGCCGCCCAGGCCGCCGGGACCAACGACGCCAACACCTTCAAGGCCTACGTCAACGGCCTGACCTTCGGCGGCGACAAGTGCGAGGACTACGCGTCCTGCGCCGCCATCCTCGCCGAGGGCGGCAACGTCGACTACGACGGCATCTCCGGTCCGCTGAGCTTCACCGACGCCGGGGAGCCGGCGCAGGCCAGCTTCGGCATCCTGCAGTTCGGTGAGGACAACGCCCTCGACGACGCCGCCACCGAGTACGTCATCGCCGGCGACGAGGCCAACGCGGCCACCGACGAGGGTCCGGCCGTCGCCCCGGCCGGCGCCACCGGGGAGCCGCTGATCATCGGCACGCTGCTGCCGCTGACCGGCAACCTGGCCTTCCTCGGCCCGCCCGAGGTCGCCGGTGCCAAGCTGGCCGTCAACGACGTCAACGCCGCTGGCGGTGCGCTGGGCCAGCCGGTCCAGCTCGTCGAGGGTGACTCCGGCGACGCGTCGACCGACACCGCGACCCAGACCGCGGACCGCCTGCTGCAGGCCGGCGTCAACGCAATCATCGGTGCGGCGTCCTCGGGCGTGAGCCTCACGGTCATCGACGCCATCACTGGCGCCGGTGTCCTGCAGTTCTCGCCTGCGAACACGTCGGACCAGTTCACGACCTACAACGACAACGGGCTGTACTTCCGCACCGCGCCCCCGGACACGCTGCAGGCCCGTGCGCTCGCCGACCTGATCATCGAGGACGGCAACAACACCGTGGGGATCCTGGCCCTCAACGACCCGTACGGCACGGGTCTGGCCGAGAACACCCTGGGCAACCTGGTCGACGCCGGCCTCGCCGAGGACGACATCGTCAGCATCACCTACGACCCGCAGGCTGCGAACTTCGACTCCGAGGTGCAGCAGATGGTCGACTTCAACCCCGACGCGATCGTCGTCATCGGGTTCGAGGAGTCCTCGCGGATCATCCAGGGCCTCAACGCGAACGGCGTCGGCCCCCAGCGCTGAGGTACGAAGCGCTGTGATCGTGCAGCGCTGAGGTACGAAGCGCTGTGATCGTGCAGCGCTGAGGTACGAAGCGCTGTGAAGGTGCAGCGGTGAGTCCCGTCCGGGGCCGATGACCCGGTAGCGCCACCACAGTGGCCCGGCAC
>JALYMS010000161.1 GCA_030773535.1 Actinomycetota bacterium
CTCGATGTCGGGCTTGCCGGCGAAGCCGAGCTCCTGCTCCACGGCGATCTCCACGGGCAGGCCGTGGCAGTCCCAGCCGGCCCGCCGCGGGACGTGCCAGCCCTGCATGGTCTTGAACCGCGGGAAGACGTCCTTGAACGCGCGCGCCTCGATGTGGTGGGTGCCGGGCCGGCCGTTGGCGGTCGGCGGTCCTTCGTAGAAGACCCACTGCGGCCGGTCGGCCGTGGCCTCCATCGACCGGGGGAAGACCTTGTCGGCCTCCCACCGCTGCAGGACCTCCTGCTCCATGGCGGGCAGGTCGACCTGGGGAGGCAGCGCGACGAAGGCGCCGGCGCGGGATGGGTCGTTCACGGAAGCCATTCTCCCCCGGACCGCCGGACGGTCCGCCCGCGCCCTCCCGACCGTCGGTCCGCCGGTAGGAAAGACTGAGCGCATGGGAGGAGCCCGGTGAACACCACGGTCACCGTGGCCCTCGCGATCGGCGCCATGGTCGTGCTCGTGGCCGCCGTCGCCCTCCGGGTCGCGGACCGGGCGGGCCTGCCCAGCCTGCTGCTCTACCTCGCGCTGGGCATCGCCCTGGGCGAGAGCGGACTGGGCGTGCAGTTCGAGGACTACCGGCTCACCCACACGCTGGGGTACGCGGCGCTGGTCGTCATCCTCGCCGAGGGTGGCCTGACCACGCGGTGGGCCGATGTCCGGCGCGCGATCGGGCCGGGCGTCGCACTGTCCACCGTCGGCGTCGCGGTCAGCGTGGGTGTGACGGCGGCGGTCGGGGTGCTGGTGCTCGGCTTCGACTGGGGCTTCGCCCTGCTGCTGGCCGCGGTGATCAGCTCCACCGACGCCGCCGCCGTCTTCGCCACGCTCCGGCGGCTGCCGCTGCCACGCCGGCTGGCCGCCTCCCTGGAGGCGGAGAGCGGGCTCAACGACGCCCCGGTGATCCTGCTCGTCACCGTGCTGGCCGCGTCGCTCACGGGGGCGGCATCGCAGCCGTGGTGGTCGGTCGGGCTGGTGATCGCCGCCGAGCTCGTCGGTGGCGCCATCATCGGCATCGTGATCGGCTTCGCGGGCGCGGCGCTGCTGCGTCGGGTGGCGCTGCCGGTGGCCGGCTTCTATCCCCTGGCGACGCTGGCCCTCTGCGTGCTGGCGTACTCAACGGCGTCGCTGGCGCACACGTCGGGCTTCGTGGCGGTCTACCTCTGCGGCGTCGTGCTCGGCAACGTGGCGGTTCCGCACCGCATGGCGAGCGTCGGCTTCGCCGAAGGTATGGCGTCACTCGCGCAGATCGGGCTGTTCGTGCTGCTGGGCCTCCTGGTGTCCCCCGGGCGGCTGCCCGAGGCGGTGGGTCCGGCGCTCGTGGTCGGTGGCGCGCTGCTGCTGCTGGCCCGCCCACTGTCGGTGGTGGCCAGCCTGGCGTGGTTCCGCTTCCCGTGGCCCCAGCAGGCCTTCATCTCCTGGGCGGGCCTGCGCGGTGCGGTGCCCATCGTCGCGGCCATCATCCCGCTGACCGCGCAGGTTCCCGGAGCGACCACGGTCTTCGACACGGTCTTCGTGCTGGTGGTCGTGTTCACGGTGGTCCAGGGCTGGTCACTGCCGTGGGTCGCGCGGCGCCTCGGCATCGCCACCCCGGTCACCCCGCGCGACGTGCAGGTAGAGGCCGCGCCGCTCGAGGAGCTCGACGCGGAACTGATGCAACTGACGGTTCCGCCGGGTTCGCGGCTGCACGGTGTGTACCTGCCCGAGCTGCGCCTGCCGGCGGACGCCGCCGTGGTGCTGATCGTGCGCGACGGTCGCTCCTTCGTCCCGGACGACACCACGCGGCTGATGCGTGGCGACCAGGCCCTCCTGGTGTCGGCCCGTCGGTCGCGACCCGAGGCCGAGCGGCGGCTGCGCGCGGTCAGCCGCGCGGGACGGCTGGCCAGCTGGCGAGGCGAGACGGGCGCTCCAAGCGAGGCGGACTGATGGCCGGGCGCCCGGATCCGGTCGAGGACCTGCTCGAGGGCGGCACCGGGCCGTCGGTGCAGCAGCGGCTCTGGGCAGCGCTCCCCCCGGCGGCGCGCGCGCTCCTGGTCGCCGTCGGTGTGTGTGCGCTCGTGGCTGCGGCTCTGTTCTGGTGGCGGGATCAGGCGGTCGAGCGCGAACTGAGGCAGCGCGTCGTCGTGGGGTCCTCCATCGGCGTGTGGAGCTCCTCGACCTTCCCGCCGGGGGGTTCGGTGCACTACTTCCTCCTCGTCCGCAACGATGGCCCTCGCCCGGTCTCGATCGAGTTCTTCGACGCGTCGGCCGACGGGCTCCGGCTGCGGCTGCGGAGCTCCGCCGACCACCGGCTCGAGGCCGGGGCGGAGATCGCCCTCCCGCTGTCGGCCCGGCTCACCTGCGGAGGGGCTCCCGGCGTGGCGCAGCGTTCGGGCCTGAACCCGCGGCTGACGGTCGGCAACGAGGACGGCGGGTCGGTGGTCCGCCACGTCGAGCCCGGCGCGGCCGAATCCCTCCTCGGCGTCGTGGAAACGCTGTGCCAGGTGCGGCCCGGTTTGGTGGACCACGAACTATCCGGGCCGGTGCTCGACCAGGACCCAGGAGGGGACTGACCGGGCCGTCATGGTCACCGCTGAATAACGGAACCGCCGGTAGGGGGAACTCCTGTGGCGTCCACCACAAGGCCGTGCCATGGTTCCGAGGAAGGTCCGGCCGCGCGCCCGCCACCTGCGTATTCGCAGGTCCTGGCCGTACCGGGCGGAACGAGGGCATGAGGCGAAAGGACTCCACATGGCCGCCATCACCTACGACCATGCGACCGTGCAGTACCCCGGAGCCGAGCGACCTTCGGTGAACGCGCTGAACCTCGACATCGCCGACGGTGAATTCCTGGTGTTGGTCGGGCCCTCCGGCTGCGGTAAGTCGACGTCCCTGCGCGCCCTGGCCGGGCTCGAGGCCGTCAGCGAGGGGACCATCCGGATCGGCGACAAGGACGTCACACACCTGGCGCCCAAGGACCGGGACATCGCGATGGTGTTCCAGAACTACGCGCTCTACCCGCACATGACCGTCGCCGACAACATGGGCTTCGCGCTCAAGATCTCCAAGATGAACAAGGACGAGATCCGCAAGCGCGTCGAGGAGGCCGCCAAGATCCTCGACCTCCAGCAGTACCTCGACCGCAAGCCCAAGGCGCTCTCCGGCGGGCAGCGGCAGCGGGTGGCCATGGGCCGGGCCATCGTCCGCAACCCGCAGGCGTTCCTCATGGACGAGCCGCTCTCGAACCTCGACGCCAAGCTCCGCGTGCAGACCCGCACCGAGATCGCGGCCCTGCAGCGGCGGCTCGGGGTCACCACCGTCTACGTCACCCACGACCAGGTCGAGGCCATGACGATGGGCGACCGCGTCTGCGTGCTCAAGGACGGCTACCTGATGCAGGTCGACACGCCGCGCAACCTCTACGACAAGCCGGACAACGTCTTCGTGGCCGGCTTCATCGGTTCCCCGGCCATGAACCTGATCGACGTCGACCTCGACCAGCACGGAGCTGTGCTGGGTGGCCGCTCGTTCCCGCTGCCGCGCGAGACGATGGCCACGCTGGCAGCCGACCAGTGCACGAGGGCGACTCTGGGTTTCCGGCCGGAGTCGGTGCGGCTGGTGGGTGAAGGGGAGGGTTTCCCCTTCGAGGTCGTGGTGGTCGAGGAACTGGGCTCGGACGCCTTCGCCTACGGCACGCTGCACACGTCCCGTTGTTCCAAGGAGGGCGACAAGCTGCTCACGCTGCGAGTCGACGCCCGGCGGCCACCGATGAAGGGCGAGACCGTCCACATCGAGATCGACCCGGACGAGGCGCACGTGTTCTCGACCACGGACGGCCGCCGGGTCTCCAGGGACGTCGTGCCGAGCGGCTCGACCGACAGCTCGCAGGGTGGCGCCACCCGCGTAACCCAGACCTGATCTCCGATACGACTTCCGCGGTCGTCGGCTTCCACGCCGCGGGTCGACCGACCGACCCCTGAACCGAGCAAGTCCTCGAAGGAGTGCACATGCGAATCAGATCGAGCTTCACAGCGACGGCCACACTCGGTGCCGTCGCCGTCCTCACCGCGGGCTGCCTCAGCGAGGGCGGTGGTGGTGGGGGGAACGACAACACCAGCCGGACCATCGAGGTCATGTACGCCTTCACCGGCGCTCAGGAGTCGGGCTTCCAGGCCGAGGTCGACGCGTGGGCAGCGGAGAACGACGTCGAGGTCGAGTACTCGCAGACCGGAAACTTCAACCAGCTGATCAACACCCGCGTCCAGGGCAACGACGCGCCCGACGTCGCGCTGTTCCCGCAGCCCGGGATCATGCGGGACATCGCCGAGCAGGACCTGCTCGCCGATCTGTCCGACGTGGTCGACCAGAGCGAGCTGGACGCCCATGTGCAGGGTGTGCTGGAGACCGGTCAGCTCGACGGCACGCAGTACGCCGTCCCCATGAGCATCAACGTCAAGAGCATCGTGTTCTACCCGAAGCAGGCGTTCGAGGCCGCTGGGTACACGATCCCGGAGACCTATGACGACCTCGTCGCCTTGACTGAGGAGATCCAGTCGACCGGGACGACCCCGTGGTGCTTCGGCATCGAGTCCGAGGCGGCGACCGGTTGGCCGGCCACCGACTGGGTCGAGAACCTGATGGTCATCAACAACGGTGCCGACACCTACAACCAGTGGGTCAACCACGAGATCCCGTTCGACGACCCCGCCGTCGCCGAGACCCTGCAGCAGATGGAGGAGTTGCTCCTCGCCGAGGGCCGGACCAACGGTGGCCGGCAGTCGATCGCCAGCAACAACTTCCTCACCGGTGGCAACCCGCTGTTCGACGAGCCGCCGGGCTGCTTCCTGTTCCGGCAGGGCAACTTCGTGGCGCAGGAAGGCGGGTTCCCGGAGGAGGTCCTCGCCGACCTGGACAACACCGTCGGTGTCTTCGCGATGCCGGGCCTGACGGCTGAGGACAAGCCGGTGCTCGGTGGCGGCGACCTCGCCGGCATCTTCTCCCAGGACAACGAGGCCGCGCAGGAGCTCATCCAGTTCCTGGCCTCAGCGGAGTTCGGGACCAACGGGTACGCGGAGACCGGCGCGTGGATCTCGCCGCGAACCGACTTCGACACGAGCTTGTACCCGAACGAGACCCTGGCTTCGATCGCGCAGATCGCCTACGAGTCGACCGACTTCGTCTTCGACGGATCCGACCAGATGCCCGGCGAGGTCGGCTCCGGGTCTTTCTGGCGGGAGATGGTCGCCTGGATCAGTGGCGGTCAGGACGTCGAGACGACACTGACCAACATCGAGGGCAGTTGGCCGGCCTGAGTCGCTGACCGGGGTGTCGGGCGGACCGCCGCCCGGCACCCTGGGCACCCCGATCCTCGTTCACCCACCCGCCGTGACGGGAGGCTCCCCGTGACCATCAAGGTCCTCAACGCCCTCATCGCCGTCGTCGGCGGCGTGGCCGGCGCGATCGTCCTCTACTACCTGCTGAACAAGTTGGCCGAGCTGCTGCCGGGCAAGTGGGAGGACCGGGTCAAGCCCTACCTCTACCTGCTGCCGGCGATGGTGGCGATCGGGCTCTACCTGGTCTACCCGACAATCCAGACGTTCGTGTACAGCGTCGCCAACGCGCGGAGCACCGAGTTCGTCGGCCTCGAGAACTACGTCAACCTGCTGACCTCGCCGAGCTTCCAGAACACGCTGTTCAACACGTTCCTCTGGATCCTCATCGTGCCCGCCGCGGCGATCGTGATCGGCCTACTGATCGCGACCCTCGCCGACCGGCTGCAGCCCAGGGGCGAAAAGCTGTCGAAGACGCTGATCTTCCTGCCGATGGCGATCGGAGCGGTGAGCGCCGGTGTCATCTGGCGGTTCATCTACGCCGCGAACCCCCCCGGGCAGAACCAGATCGGCCTGCTCAACGGCATCGTCACCGCTTTCGGCGGCGGGCCGGTGAACTGGCTGCAGATCTCGGGCTTCCGGTTCAACAGCCTGCTGCTCATGGTCATGCTGCTGTGGCTCCAGGCCGGCTTTGCGATGGTGCTGCTCTCGGCGGCCATCAAGGGCGTGCCGACCGAGACCCTCGAGGCCGCTCGGCTCGACGGCGCCGGTGAAGGCGCCATCTTCTTCCGGATCGTCATCCCGCAGATCATGACGACGGTGATCACCGTCTTCATCACGGTGCTCATCGGGGTGCTGAAGACCTTCGACATCGTCTACGTGATGACGAACGGCAACTTCAACACCAACATCATCGCGGTCGACTTCTTCAACCAGCTGTTCACGAACAACAACGCCGGCTACGCCGCGGCGATCGTGGTCATGCTGCTGATCATCATGCTCCCGGTCCTGGTCTTTCAGGTCCGTCAGTTCCGTGCCGAGGAGGCCGCCCGATGAGCGGAACGCAGGCGGTCACCGCCACCCCGGTCCAGCTCCGGAAGCAGCCGACCTCGGTCGGGAGCCCGACGAGCCCGAAGCGCAAGAACGACCCGACCGGGAAGTCGCCGCTGTGGGTGCGCATCGTCCTGGGCCTGATCTGCCTCATCTGGGTGATCCCCACGTTCGGCCTGGCGATCACCTCGTTCCGGCAGCAGGACGACGCGACCGAGTCCGGCTGGTGGACGATCTTCACGTCGCCGGCGAACTTCACCAGGCTGACGTTGGAGAACTACAGCGACGTCTTCACGCGCGAGAACATGGGCGAGGCCTTCGTCAACAGCCTGGCCATCACGATCCCGGCGACGATCATCCCCATTCTCATCGCCGCGTTCGCCGCCTACGCGTTCACGTTCATGTCCTTCCCGGGACGCGACTTCCTGCTGATCCTCATCGTGGGCCTGCTGGTCGTGCCCACCCAGGTGGCGCTGGTACCGCTGCTCAAGATCTACGGGGCGCTCGGGATGAACGGCACATTTCCGGCGATCTGGTTGGCGCACATCGGCTTCGGCATGCCGCTCGCGGTGTACATCATCCGCAATTACATGGCGACACTGCCCAGGGAAGTGATCGAGTCGGCCAAGATCGACGGCGCGAGTCACTTCCAGACCTTCTGGAAGCTGATCCTGCCCATGTCGACACCGGTGCTGGCCTCGTTTGCGATCTTCCAGTTCCTCTGGGTGTGGAACGACCTGCTCAACGCACTGGTGTTCATCGGGCCAGGGGACAACCAGCCGCTGACCATCGCCCTCGTCGGGCTGCTCGGCCAGCAGGGGCAGGGCTGGCAGCTGCTGACCGCAGGCGGCCTCTTCACGATGATCGTCCCGATCCTCGTGTTCCTGTCGCTGCAGCGGTACTTCGTCCGCGGCATGACCGCCGGTGCGGTAAAGGGCTGAGGGGCGTTCCCGGTTTCGGGCAACCGCCCCGGCGGTGGAGCGATGTCTGAGCACGTCGAGACCGTTCCGGTGGACCGTGCACGGGCACGCGTGTACGAGCACGGATGGCAGTCGTGGAGCCCGACGTCGGTCTACCGCGTAGGTGAGCCACCGGCACGGCCAGTCAGCGAACTGCGCCGGGTCGGCAACTACCGGCCCGATCGCAGCTGGCCCGAGACCGTGTACGCCGGCGAGGGGCTCCTGGCGGTAGACCCCGGTACGGGGGACGGCGCGCACGTGTTCGGTGCCCAGTCGACGGACGGGCCCATCCCGTCCCTCTCCGCCGTTGCCGACGGGGACGTCCTGGTCGTCACGGCCGACGGGCCGGTCGACCGGCTCGTGGTGCCGGGTGCGAGGCTCGACGCGGCGCTCGCCCGGTGGGGGGAGGGCTTCGCTGAGCGGGCGGGGGTGGGCGCCGTCCGTGCGGCGCCGACGGCCTGGTGCTCCTGGTACCACTACTTCACGCGGGTCACCCAGGCCGACGTCGAGGAGAACCTGGCGGCCATCGACGAGTTCGACCTCGACGTCGAGGTCGTGCAGATCGACGACGGCTATCAGGCCGAACTCGGTGACTGGTTGTCGCTGTCCGACCGGTTCAGCGGCCTTGACGACATCGTGGGACGCATCCGCGGGCACGGCCGACGGGCCGGCATCTGGGTCGCGCCGTTCTTCCTGGGCGGTCGGTCGGAGACCTACCGGGCGCATCCGGACTGGGTCGTCGGCGGTGCCGACCCGGGCACCGGCTGGGACCAGCGGCTCCACGCGCTCGACGTCACGCACCCGGGAGCTGAGGCGTACCTGCGCGAGGTCTTCGGCACCCTGCGGGATCTCGGGATCGACTACTTCAAGGTTGACTTCCTGTTCGCCGGGACCATGGACGGGCAACGGGCACAGCCCGTCGGGGGCGTCGCGGCCTACCGGCACGGCCTGCAGGTCATCCGCGAGGTGATCGGGGAGGACGCCTATCTCCTCGGCTGCGGCGCCCCGATCCTGCCCAGCGTCGGCCTCGTGGACGCGATGCGGATCGGTCCCGACATCTCGCACTCCTACGAGCCCGAGGACGGGGACCTGTCCCAGCCCTCGCAGCGTGCCGCGGCGCAGAACACCCGGTGGCGGGCCTGGCAGCACGGCCGCTTCTGGGTCAACGACTCCGACTGCCTGGTCGCCGGGCCGCACGTCGAGCGCCGCGAGGAGTGGGCCGACGTGGTGGAGCGCTACGGCGGGCTGCGGTCGAGCAGCGACCGCCTGCGCGGCCTGGATCCCTGGGGTCTTGAGACGACCCGGCGGCTGCTGCGCCCAGTCGGTGCCGAACCGTTCGTGCCGTGAGCGGCGGCCGGTGACCGTCGCCGCCCGACCCGGCTACCACTTCACCGTGCCGAAGGGCTGGATCAACGATCCGCACGGCGTCTCCTGGCACGACGGGCGCTACGAGCTGTTCTTCCAGTACAACCCCGCCGCCCCCGAGTGGGTCGTGGCCTGCCGCTGGGGGCGGGCCTCCGCACCGGGCCTCGTCCGGTGGGGCCGGCCGGAGGTGGCGCTGAGCCCGCAGGACGGCGAAGCCGGCTGCTGGACCGGATCGGTGGTGACGACCGACGACGGCATCCCGGTGATCGTCTACACCAGCGTCCGCCCCGAGAACCTGGACCTCGGCACCGTCGTCCTGGCGACGGGGGATCGGGACTGGCGGGCCTGGACGGCCGAACCGTCGGCGCCGGTGGTGACCGGCCCGCCGGAGGGTCATGGACTGCGGATCTTCCGCGATCCGCACGTCGAGCGCGACGGCGAGGGCTGGCGGATGGTGATCGGCGGTGGCACCCCCGACGGCCGGGGCCTTGCCCTGCTGTATCGCTCGGCGGACCTGCGCTCCTGGACCTTCGAGGGGATCCTGGCCGAGCGGCCCGCGGATCTCGTCGAACCGGTCGCGGCGGGCGCGGCGTGGGAGTGCGTGCAGTTCTTCCCGCTCGACGGCCGCTGGGTGCTCCTACTGTCGGCGTGGGAGGACGGCGTTCCCGCCCGGGTCGTCGCCGCGGTCGGCGACTTCGACGGCTCCCGGTTCACGGCCACCGGCTGGCAGCGCTTCGGCGCCACGGACGTGGTCTACGCCACCACCACCTTCCTTGACGCTGACGGCCGCCGGTGCGCGATGTCCTGGGCGCGGGACCCCCGCCCGGTTAGCAGCGGCTACGCCGGCGCGCTGTCCCTGCCCTGGCGGCTGGCCGTCCACGGGGACCGACTGGTGCAGTTCCCACATCCCGACGTCGACACATTGCGGACCGGCCGGCTGGCCCTCCTGCAGGGCCCGGGGCGCGCCGGGCCCTTTCTGCCGTTCCTCGACGTCGAGCTGGTCCCTGGCGCGTCTCCGGGACCCGTGCGGCTCGAGCTGCGCGGGAACGCCGGACCCGCCGTCCTCACCGTGGTCCTGGCCGGCGACGGCGCCGCGGTGCTGCAGCCGGCCGGCGGCGAGCCGGTGGAGCTGGACGCGGCAAGCGCTCTCGACGGGGACCGGGGGCTGCGCCTGCTGATCGACTCCGGGCTGGTCGAGGTGGCGACGGCCGCCGGCGACGCCGCGTTCCTGCGGCTCCCGGATCCCGGCGCCTTGAGCCTGGCCGTCCTCGAGGGGGCCTCGTCGGCAGTCATCGTGCACGGCATGCCCTCGGGCAGGAGCTGAGCCCGCGCGGTCCCGGCTATCGTCGTCCCTGGTCGCTGCCCGCGACCCGTCCGCACGAGCGAGGAGCCGGATCCTGACCGAGCCGACCGGCACCCCGGACCCGCCGGCACCGACGCCGCGGCCGCGCACGCGGCTGCTGCTGTCGCTGGCCTCGGCGGTGCTGCTCGCGGACCTGGTCACCAAGGTCGTCGTGGTCGCCACCATCCCGCCGGGCGCCGACATCCGGGTCCTCGGTGGACTGCTGTACCTGACCCAGTTGCGCAATCCGGGCGCGGCCTTCTCCTTCGCCGAGGGCGCGACGGTGCTGTTCAGCCTGATCGCGGTGGTCGTCTCCGTCGTCATCGTCCGGTCGGCCCGGCGGATGTACGCCACCGGCTGGGCCGTCGCGCTCGGCCTCGTCCTGGGCGGCGCCCTGGGGAACCTCGTCGACCGGGTCTTTCGGGACCCGGGCTTCCTGCGCGGGGGTGTCGTCGACTTCCTGTCGGTCCTGGCCCCGGACGGCCGGGTCTGGCCGGTGTTCAACGTCGCCGACTCCGCCATCGTCTGCGGCGGCGCGCTGGGCGTCTACCTGACGTTGCGGGGTGTGGAGTTCGACGGGTCGAGGGGCCGCTCGGAGGGCTCCGCGGGGACGGCGCCGGGGGAGGACCGGGCGGGGCTCGGCTGACCGCGGGTCGCCCCGGCCGCGCCCTCGCGCGGCGGCAGCCCGTCACAATGGGCACCGTGACCAGCTCCGCGGGCTTGCACCGCGCCCTTCCGGTGCCCGACGGGCTCGAGGGCCAGCGGGTGGACCAGGCGCTGTCCCGGCTGTTCGGACTGAGCAGGTCCGCCGCCGCGGAGGTGGCCGACGCGGGGAACGTGGTCGTCGACGGGCGCGTCCGCGGCAAGGGTGACCGGCTCAGCGGCGGCAGCTGGCTCGAGGTCGAACTCCCCCCGCCACCAGGGGAACCGCAGGCTCCCCGCGCCGTCGAGGGGCTGCACGTGCTCCACGACGACGACGACCTCGTCGTGGTGGACAAGCCCGTGGGGGTCGCCGCGCACCCGAGCCCCGGATGGGACGGCCCGACGGTCATCGGCGGGCTCGCGGCCGCCGGGTACCGCATCTCCACGTCGGGGGCGGCCGAGCGACAGGGCGTCGTCCATCGCCTGGACGCCGCCACCACAGGGGTCATGGCCGTGGCCAAGAGCGAACGGGCCTACACGTCGCTCAAGGCGGCGTTCAAGGAGCGCACTGTCGAGAAGGGCTACCACGCGCTCGTCCAGGGCCACCCGGATCCCTCCCGCGGCACCATCGACGCACCGATCGACCGCCACCCGCGGCACGACTGGAAGTTCGCCGTCGTCAGCGGGGGCCGCCCGTCGGTCACGCACTACGAGGTGATGGAGGCCTTCGCCGCGGCCAGCCTGGTCGACATCCGGCTGGAGACCGGGCGGACCCATCAGATCCGCGTGCACTTCTCCGCGCTCCGTCACCCGTGCGTCGGCGACACGACCTACGGGGCCGATCCCACCCTGGCTGCCCGACTCGGCGTCTCCCGTCAATGGCTGCACGCGGTGCGGCTGGGGTTCCCGCACCCCGCCGACGGCCGCTGGGTGGAGTTCAGCAGCGAGTACCCGCCCGACCTCGCCGGCGCGTTGGCCGTCCTGCGCGCCGGCACCTGACCGGCCCGACCGTGCCGGCCTCCCTCGCCGACTTCGGGCCCGCGGCGCTGGCGGCGGTCGTGGTCGCGGCCTACCTCGTTGTGGGGGAGCCGGTGGCCGGGCACGTCCTGCACCGGCGGTTCGAGGGACGACTGCGCACCGACGCCGGTGCCCGCCGTTTGTTCTACCGGCGGCTGCTGGTCCTCGAGTGGGGTCTGGCGGCGCTCGCCCTGCTCGTCTGGCTCGCCGCCCCCGACGTCGACGCCGCCGCCGTCGGGCTGCGCTGGCCGGTGCAGTGGCCCGGGCCCCTCACCGCCGTCGTGGTCGCCGTGGTGCTGCTGTTCGTGGTCGCGTCGACCCGGCAGCTGCGCGCGGGGGCGCTCCTGGAGATGGCCCGGCCGTCGGGACGGCCGGGGCAGGCCCGCCATGCCGAGCCGCCGGGGCAGTCGACGCTGGCGCTGCTGCCCCGCACCGACCAGGAGCGGCGGCTGTTCACCGTCGTCGGGATCACCGCCGGGGTGTGCGAGGAGTGGCTCTACCGGGGGTTCTTCCTCGCCGTGGTGTCGGCGGTCCTGGAAGGTGCGCCGTCGTTCGTGCTGGTCGTCATCGCGGCCGTCGCCTTCGGCCTGGCCCACGCCTACCAGGGGCGCGCGGGCATCGTGCTGACCGGCGTGCTCGGCGGGGTGATGGCCGCCGTGTACCTGGACACCGGCTCCCTGCTGCTGCCGGTGCTCCTGCACGCGGTGATCGACCTGCGCTTCCTGTTGGTGCCCGCCAGCGCCCTGCCCACCCAGGGCCCCGCGTGACCGGCCCCACGGCGTCGATCGCCACCTCTACGAGCGGGCGGGCTACGTCGCGGTCGGCGACGAGTACGAGGAGGCCGGCATCGCGCACGTCACCCTGCGGCGCCGATTGCCGGGCGGGGCGGGTGTGACGGATCGGTCCGCGGATGCCGAGACACGTCTTGTCAGACCCTCGGAGTAGACCTCTTCCAGTGCGAGGATCAGGGCACCGCCAGAGCCACCCCGTCCCGAGCGCGAGCAACGCCGGTCTTCCCCGCCGGTCGCCTGCCGGAGTTCCTGCCGGCCGGGCACGCACGACCACCGAGGAGCACCGCCGCCCGTGAGCAGCACCCCCCGATCCCCCGGACCCGACACCTTCGTGCACCTGCATGTGCACACCGAGTACTCGATGCTCGACGGCGCGGCGAAGCTCCCCGAGGTGACGGCGGCGGCTGCGGCGCAGGGCATGCCGGCGTTGGCGATGACCGATCACGGCAACGTCTTCGGGGCCTACGACTTCTACAAGCAGGCCTCGAGTGCCGGGGTCAAGCCCATCATCGGCATGGAGGGCTACTACACGCCCGGCTCGAGGTTCGACCGGTCGCCCTTCGACTTCGGCGACAACCTCATCGACGAAGAGGCTGACGGCGGCTCGAACCGCGGCAAGGCCGCCTACACCCACATGACGCTGCTGGCCCGGACCACCGAGGGGATGCACAACCTCTTCCGGATCTCCTCGCTGGCCAGCCTCGAGGGTCAGTACCGCAAGCCACGGTTCGACCGCGACCTCCTGGAGCGCTACGGAAAGGGCCTGATCGCCACCACCGGCTGCCCGTCGGGGGAGGTCAACATGTGGCTGCGCGCCGGCAAGGTGAACCGCGCCCGCCAGGCCGCGGCGGACTTCCAGGACATCTTCGGCAAGGAGAACTTCTACGCCGAGATCATGGATCACGGCTTGTCCATCGAGAAGAAGACCAAGCCCGCGCTGCTGGCCATCGCCAAGGACCTCGGCATCCCGCTGCTGGGCACCAATGACCTGCACTACACGCACAAGGAGGACGCGCAGGCCCACGACGCGCTCCTGTGCATCCAGACCGGGTCGCGGCTCAACGAGACGAACCGCTTCCGGTTCAACGGGGACGGCTACTACCTGAAGAGCGCCGCGGAGATGCGTGCCCTGTTCGCCGACCTGCCAGAGGCCTGCGACAACACCCTGCTCGTCGCCGAGCAGTGCGAAGTGACCTTCACCGAGGGCGCCGACCTGATGCCGCGGTTCCCCCTGCCGCCGGGGGAGGACGAGACCTCCTGGTTCGTGAAGGAGGTCGAGCGGGGGCTGCACAAGCGCTGGCCGAACGGCATCCCCGACCACGTCCGCAAGCAGGCCGACTACGAGGTCGGGATCATCTGCCAGATGGGCTTCCCCGGATACTTCCTGGTGGTCGCCGACTTCATCAACTGGGCCAAGGACCAGGGCATCCGGGTCGGTCCCGGCCGTGGCTCGGCGGCGGGCTCCCTGGCCGCGTACGCGATGGGCATCACCGACCTCGACCCGCTGGCGCACGGGCTGATCTTCGAGCGGTTCCTGAACCCCGAGCGGGTCTCCATGCCCGACGTCGACATCGACTTCGACGACCGGCGCCGCGGCGAGGTGATCCGCTACGTGTCGGAGAAGTACGGCGAGGAGCGGGTCAGCCAGATCGTCACCTACGGGACGATCAAGGCCAAGGCCGCGATCAAGGACGCCGCCCGCGTGCTCGACCGCCCGTACTCCGTGGGCGACGAGCTGACCAAGCTGATGCCGCCCGGCGTGATGGGCAAGGACATCCCGCTGTCGGGGATCTTCGACCCGGCCCACCCGCGGTACAAGGAGGCCGCCGAGTTCCGCGCCCGCTACGAGTCCGACCCTGGCGCCGCGGAGGTGGTCGACCAGGCGCGCAAGCTCGAGGGCCTCAAGCGGCAGTGGGGCGTGCACGCGGCCGGCGTCATCATCGGCCGGCACCCCCTCATCGACAGCGTGCCGATCATGCGCCGGGAATCCGACGGTGCGGTGATCACGCAGTTCGACTACCCGACCTGCGAGACCCTCGGCCTGCTCAAGATGGACTTCCTGGGCCTGCGCAACCTCACCGTGATCGACGACGCGCTGCGCAACATAGTCATCAACGGCAAGGACGCCATCGACCTCGACGAGGTCAGCAAGGACCTCACCGATCCGGCCACCTACGACCTCCTCGCGCGGGGGGACACGCTCGGCGTCTTCCAGTTCGACGGCGGCCCGATGCGGTCCCTGCTGCGGCTCATGCGGCCGGACAACTTCGAGGACATCTCCGCCGTCGGCGCGCTCTACCGGCCCGGCCCCATGGGCGCGAACTCGCACACCAACTACGCGCTGCGCAAGAACGGCCAGCAGGAGATCACGCCGATCCACCCCGAGCTCGCCGAGCCCCTGCAGGAGATCCTCGGCCAGACCTACGGCCTGATCGTCTACCAGGAACAGGTCATGGCGATCGCGCAGAAGGTCGCCGGCTACTCCCTCGGCAAGGCCGACCTGCTGCGCCGGGCCATGGGCAAGAAGAAGAAGTCCGTCCTCGACGCCGAGTACGTCGGTTTCGAGGCCGGCATGAAGGCCAACGGCTTCTCCCCGGCCGCGGTGAAGACGCTCTGGGACATCCTGGTCCCGTTCGCCGACTACGCGTTCAACAAGGCGCATTCCGCCGCCTACGGCCTGATCTCGTACTGGACGGCCTACCTCAAGGCCAACTACCCGGCCGAGTACATGGCGGCGCTGCTGACCAGCGTCGGCGACGACAAGGACAAACGGCCGATCTACCTGGCCGAGTGCCGCCGAATGGGCATCAAGGTCCTGCCCCCGGACGTCAACGAGTCCTCCGCCGACTTCACCGCCGTCGGCACGGACATCCGCTTCGGGCTGGCCTCGATCCGCAACGTCGGCCACAACGTCGTGGACGCGATCGTGCGGGCCCGGGAGTCGCAGGGAGCGTTCAAGGACTTCGCCGACTTCCTCCGCAAGATCGACGCGGTGGCCTGCAACAAGAAGGTCATCGAGTCGCTGTGCAAGGCAGGCGCGTTCGACTCCCTCGGCCATTCCCGGCAGGGGCTGGTCACCGTCCACGGCAACGCCGTCGACATGGCGATGAGCCTCAAGCGCAAGGAGGCCGAGGGCCAGTTCGACCTGTTCGGAGGCTTCGGCGGGGACGACGGGGACGACGATCCCTTCGGCGGGGCGCTCGACATCACGATCCCGAACGCCGACTGGTCGAAGTCCGAGCGCCTGGTCTTCGAGCGGGACATGCTCGGCCTCTACGTCTCCGACCACCCGTTGCACGGCCTGGAGCACGTGCTCACGTCCCACGCGGACACACCGATCGCGGAGATCAACGCCGGCGGGGTCGAGGACGGTGCGAACGTCACCATCGCCGGCATCCTGACCGCCGTCGGGCCCCGCACCAACAAGCAGGGCGCCCCGTGGGCGATCGCGACGCTCGAGGACCTCGAGTCCGGGATCGAGGTGCTCTTCTTCCCCAAGACGTGGGCGCAGGTCGAGGGGCTGATCGTCCGCGACCAGATCGTGGTCATCAAGGGCCGGATCAGCCGTCGGGACGAGCAGCCCTCGCTGTTCGCCTCCGAGGTCACGGTCCCCGAGCTCACCGAGGGTCCGCGCGGGCCGGTCCTCGTGTCCATGCCCGCGGCACGCTGCACGCCCCCGGTCGTGGAGCGACTGCGGGAGGTCCTGGGCAGCCACCCGGGCACCACCGAGGTCCAGCTCAAGCTGGTGAACGGCACTCGGGAGACGGTGCTCCGGCTCGACCAGGGGCTGCGGGTACGCCCAAGCACGGCGCTGATGGGCGATATCAAGGCGCTGCTCGGACCCACCAGCGTCGCCTTGCTGTGAGCCGGTGGACGCACCGTTGTTCACTGGGCAGATGAGCACCCCGCCCCCCGAGTTCCATCCGGGCCCCCCGGCCGGCGCCTACTGGCGCGGCTGGCCGGAGGTCCGCACGGATCTGCGGAGCTCGATACGGCTGGCCCTGGCCCTGGCCGCCGCGGGTGTGCCGGCCGGCCTGGCCTGGGCCGCGCTGGCGCCGCGGGCGGATTTCCGGATCACCGACGCCGGCCCCGAGCCCGTGGGTTCGCCGTCGATCGAACTGCTGGTCGCCGATGACGCCGTGTTCGTCCTCGTGCTCGCCGTCCTGGGTGCAGTGGCCGGCGCCGCGGCCTGGCTGCTGCGCCGGCGCAGGGGAGTGGCGACCGCACTGGCGCTCGCCGTGGGCGGTTCCTTGGCCGGGGGAGTCGCCTGGCAGGTCGGCGAACTGCTCGGAACGGGTCCCACCGAGGCGCAGCTGGCAGACGTCGGCGCCGTGGTGACCACCTCGCTCACGCTCGGGTCGCCGGCCGCTCTCGCGGTCGCCCCGTTCACCGCGGTGCTCGCCTACGTCGTCGCCGTCCTGACCACCCACGACGACGGCCTCGGTCGGACCGGCGAGGCCCTGCGAGGACGGTCCTCGGCGGCCGGACCCTCCGTCGCCGGTCCTGAACGGCCGCTGGTCGACGTCCCGCCCACCGGCTGACCGTCGGTGTGAGCCCTCAGTTCACCGTCATCGGGCCGGCGAACTCGTGCAGCGGGGCCGGCACCGCGCCCAGCGTCGTCAGCAGCGTCAACTCCCGCCGCAGCAGCCGGGCCTCGGCGGCCAGCCTGCGGCGGGTGGCCGACTCAGCCAGCAGCGCCTGACGGTCCTCGGTGGTGAGCAGCGCGGCTGAGGCGACCAGGTAGGACAGCGCGGTGGGGTCGTCCGCGACCGCCCCGACCAGGACGGCGGTCTCGGCGTCCACGGCGCCGCCGGGCCCCGGCCCGCTCCTCCCGATGCCGAGACCCGCGACCTCGGAGACGTAGCGGGTGAAGAGCTGCTGCACGCCGCGGGCCAGTACCTGTAGGGAACCCCTGGCCACCGAGGCCACGAGGTCCTCGAGACCCTCGACGTCGTCTCCGCCCGCGACCCCGTCGAGGTCGCCGACGACGCCGTCGCAGTCGCCTGCCGCCTCCTCGGCTGCCTCCTCGTCGGCGAGCCACTCCACCTCGGCCTGCAGGTAGGGCGGGTCCTCGCCGACGACGACGTCGAGCAGGCGGAATCGGTCCCCGCCGACGGTCACGATCCGGAACCCGCCGTCGGGCTGCGGTCGCACCGCCTGCAGACGCGCGGTGCAGCCGACGTCGTAGAGGGCCTCGGCGGGCGCGATCCGCTCCACCTCCCAGCCCTGCCGGATGGCGACGACCCCGAAGAACCGCCGGTCCGTGGAGTCGGGCATGGCCAAGAGGTCGCGCATGAGACGGCGGTACCGCGGTTCGAAGATCTGCAGCGGCAGCACCACGCCGGGGAACAGGGGCGTCCCGAGCGGGAACAGCGGGATCAACTCGCCCATCCCTGCAGCGTACGGCCGGGGCGCGCCCGGCGGTCCTCGGTGGCCACGGCGACGGTTCCGTCGGGGGAGGTGCGCGCCGCTGGCTACCCTGGGGTCGCCGGCGCACCACGCCGTCGCTCCACCCGCCCGCCACCCCGGAGGCACCCGTGCTCGCCCGCATCGACCTGCGTGGAACCGTGCTCCCCGGGCCACGGCGGCTCGCCGGCCTGCTGCCGCGGGCCGGCACCGACATCGATTCGGTGCTGGCCACCGTCCGGCCGCTGTGCGAGGACGTCCGCATCCGCGGTGCGCAGGCCGTGCGCGAGATCACGGCCCGGCTGGACGGCGTGGACGCCGAGGACTTCGCCGTGCCGCAGGAGGCGCTGGACCGCGCCCTGGCCGACTGCGACGCGGTCCTGCGGGCGGCTCTCGAGGAGACGATCGACCGGGTCCGCCGGGTGCACGCCGACCAGCGACGCGTCGACGTCACGACGCAGGTCGCCCCGGGCGGAACGGTGATCGAGCGGTGGCTGCCGGTCCGTCGTGTCGGGCTCTACGTGCCCGGTGGCCTGGCTCCGCTGCTGTCCAGCGTGGTGATGAACGTGGTCCCCGCCCAGATCGCGGGGGTGGAGTCGATCGCGGTGGCCTCGCCACCGCAGCGGGACCACGGTGGGCTGCCCGACCCCGGCGTGCTCGCGGCGTGCGCCCTGCTGGGGGTCACGGAGGTCTACGCCGTCGGCGGCGCGCAGGCCGTCGCGGTGTTCGGCTACGGCGCCGGGTCCTGCGAGCCCGTCGACATGGTGACCGGGCCGGGCAACGTCTACGTGACGGCGGCCAAGCGGCTGCTGCGCGGACTCATCGGCATCGACTCCGAGGCCGGCCCCACCGAGGTGGCGATCCTCGCCGACGAGACCGCCGATCCCGCGCACGTCGCGGCCGATCTCGTCAGCCAGGCCGAGCACGACCCACTGGCCGGGGCGGTCCTCGTCACGACCAGTGAGCAGCTCGCCGACGCCGTCCTGCAGCTCGTGCCCGGGCAGGTCGCGGCCACGAAGCACTCCGACCGGATCACGGCGGCACTCGACGGCAGCCAGTCCGGCGTCGTCCTCGTGGACGACCTCGAGGCCGGTCTGCGGGTCGTCGACGCCTACGCCGCGGAACACCTGGAGATCCAGACCCGGGATGCGCGCGAGGTGGCGATGCGCGTCCGCAACGCCGGCGCCATCTTCGTCGGCCCCTGGTCCCCGGTCTCCCTCGGCGACTACTGCGCCGGCTCCAACCACGTACTGCCCACCGGCGGGTGCGCGCGGCACTCCAGCGGGTTGTCGGTGCAGTCCTTCCTGCGGGGCATCCACGTCGTCGAGTACGACCGGCAGGCGCTCGCCGACGTGGCCGCCCACATCGACGCCCTCGCCGGCGCGGAGGACCTGCCCGCGCACTCCGCGGCCGTGCGCATCCGGCAGTCGGGGTGATGGCTGCTCCGTCCCCGACCGGCGCGGAGGAACTCCCGCTGCGGCCGGAGCTGCGGGGCCGCTCGCCCTACGGCGCTCCGCAGCTGCCGGCGCGGTACCGGCTGAACACTAACGAGAATCCGCACCCGCTGCCGGCGGAGCTGCTGGCCGACCTGGGCACGGCGCTCGCGCACGCCACCCGGGACCTCAACCGCTATCCCGACCGCGACGCCCTGGAGCTGCGCGGCGACCTGGCGGCCTATCTCTCGCGGACCAGCGGGGAGTCGGTCCGGCCGGGGCAGGTGTGGGCCGCCAACGGCTCGAACGAGGTGCTCCAGCAGATCCTGCAGGCCTTCGGTGGGGCCGGGCGGACCGCTCTGGGTTTCACGCCCTCCTACTCGATGCACCCGATCATCTCCGCGGGAACCGGGTCGGCATGGGCGGACGGGCACCGCCGCGCCGACTTCACGATCGACCCGGTCGCCGCGGCGGCCCAGGTGGGCGAGCTCCGGCCCGACGTCGTCTTCGTCACAAGCCCGAACAACCCGACCGGCACGGCGGTCGCGCTGGAGACGATCTCCCAGCTCTACGAGGCGACGTCGTACGGCCAGGGGCGCGCCGGCGTCGTCGTGGTGGACGAGGCGTACGCGGAGTTCGCCCGGGCGGGAACGCCGTCGGCGCTCACCCTGCTGCCCGGCCGGCCGCGGCTGGTCGTCAGCCGCACCATGAGCAAGGCCTTCGGGATGGCGGGCCTGCGGCTCGGTTACCTGGCCGCCGACGAGGCCGTCGTCGACGCCATTCAGCTGGTGCGACTGCCCTACCACCTGAGCTCGCTGACCCAGGCCGCCGCCCGCACCGCCCTCGTGCACACCGAGGCCCTCCTGGCCACGGTCGACGCGGTGAAGGGGCAGCGCGACCGGATCGTCGCCGCCCTCCCTGCGCTGGGCCTGATGAGCGTGCCCAGCGACGCCAACTTCGTCCTGTTCGGGCACTTCGCCGACGCGCCCGCCGCCTGGCAGGCGCTGCTGGACCGCGGCGTCCTGGTCCGGGACGTCGGCCTGGCGGGCTGGCTGCGCGTCACCGCCGGCACGACGGAGGAGACCGACGCGTTCCTCACTGCGCTGAGTGAGATCGCGGCGAGCACGCGCGCTCCTCTGGGAGACTGAACGCATGAGTCGCACCGCTCGTGTCGAGCGCGCCACCAGCGAGACCAAGCTCGTCGTCGAGGTCGACCTGGACGGGAGCGGGACGAGCTCGATCAGCACCGGTGTCGGGTTCTACGACCACATGCTCACCGCGCTGTCCAAGCACAGTGGCATCGACCTCACCGTCCGGGCCGA
>JALYMS010000162.1 GCA_030773535.1 Actinomycetota bacterium
GTGCCGGTGTCGATGGTGGTGCTGATCGGGGTGGTGCTGTCGGTGAAGTTTCCGTAGGTGCCGAGGCCGGCGACGGCGGCGGCGGTGCCGAGGACGGCGAGGGAGCCGACGACCTTGCGGGTCGTGCTGCGCTCGACGAGCGGGGTCCCGGTGCCCATGTCCTTGCGTCTCCTGAGTCCGATCCGGTCATCGGGGGATCCCGGTGACAAGAAGAACTCTGAAGGTCCAACCGCAGGTGACCCGCCAGCGATCCGCAAGGCTTCCGCAAGGATTGCGGTCCGGTTCCACGGGGAGCGGCGGTGGGTGCACACGCGGCGGCCGACCGGCTCAGGCGGTGGGGAGCGTGAGCGTGAAGGTGGTGCCGCGGCCCTCGGCGCTGACCACGTCCAGCGTGCCGCCGTGGGCGGTGGTGATGGCCTTGGTGATGGTCAGCCCGAGCCCGACGCCGGGGACGGCGTTGCGCTGGGCGGTCGAGGCGCGGAAGAAGCGGGTGAACAGCTTCCCCTGCTCCCCGGCGGGGATGCCCATGCCGGTGTCGGTCACCGACAGCTGCGCCACCGCCGCCGCGCCGGGTCGCTCGACGGAGGAGACGGTTCCATCGGGAGTGCGCCAGGCACACCGCAGCCGGAGCGTGACCCTGCCGCCCGACGGCGTGAACTTGACCGCGTTGGACACGAGGTTGTCGCAGGCCTGGCCCAGCCGGACGGCGTCGCCGGGTACGACCAGGCCGTCGGGGGGCAGCTCGACCCCGATCTCGACCCCTGCGGCGTCCGCGGTGACCCGGATGGTCTCCTCCGCTGCGCGGACCACGGTGGCCAGATCGACGTCCTCGGGCTGTAGGGTGAAGCGGCCCGCTTCCACCTGAGCGGTGAAGAGCAGGTCGCCGACGAGGCGCTGCAGCCGGTGGGCGTTGCGCTCGACGGTGGTCAGGTACTTCCGCTGGTCGGCCGAGAGGGTGCGCTCCTCGTCGTCGAGAACCAGTTCGAGGTACCCGAGGATCGAGCTCAGCGGGGTGCGGAGTTCGTGGCTGATGAGGCTCACGAACTGGTCCTTCAGCTTCTCGTTCGCCCGCGCCTCGGTCATGTCCGTGCCGACGAAGTTCCAGCCCGCGTGCACGCCGCGGTCGTCGGTCCGGGGGGTGACCGCCACGGCCACCGTCCGGCGCTGCCCGTCAGCGCCGAGGTAGGTCCAGTCCCGCACGTCGCTGCCCCGCTCCTGCGCGACGTGGACGAGGGCGGCGAGCCCGGGCCCGGAACCCGTCTCGCCGGCGATCGACTCCAGCTCCTCGGGCAGGTGGAACTCGACGATGGAGCGCTTGCGCACGACGTCCTGCCGGGGCAGGCCGAGCATTCGCTCCGCGCCCGGGTTCCACACCCGGATCACGCCGTCCCGGTCCGTACCGATGATCGACTGCTCGGTGACGGCGTCGATGACGCTGGTCATCGTCTGTGCCCGTGCCGCGAGCATGCGCGTGGCGACATCGAGCTCCTCGGCCCGGGTCTGCACCTGCGTGGCCAGGGCGGTCCGTTCGTTCTGCAGCCGAGCGATGGTGACCGCGGAGGCGGCGAGGCGGCGTGCGGTCGTGCGTTCCCTGACGGCGAGGGGACCCAGGCAGGCGAGCCCCAGGCCGGCGAGCACCAGTTCGGCGTCGACCCCGGGCACCGCCCCGGCGGTGATGAGCACGCCGGTCGCGGCGCACAGCGCGCTGGACGGCAGCGAGCGGCCGAGGGGGTGCCGCCGCCACCATCGTGGTCGCAACGGGGCGGGGGGGCTGCCCAGGACGGCGGTCACGCGGGCTGCCGGGCGGTGAGGGTGCGGATCTGCTGGACGAGGGTGGCCACGCCGAACGGCTTGGGCAGGTAGGCGTCGGCTCCGGCGGCCAGGCCGCGAGAGATGTCCGCCGGAGAGGCGCCGGCGGAGAGCAGCAGGATGCGCAGACCGGCAGTGCTGGGATCGGCGCGCAGGGCCTCGCACACCTGCAGGCCGGTAGCACCGGGCATCGAGACGTCCAGGACGACGAGGTCCGGAAGTTTCTCCCGGGCGGCGACGAGCGCGGAGGCGCCGTCGGCGACCGAGCGCACCACCGTGCAGCCGGCCTTGGCCACGGCGAGGCAGACGAGGTCGCGGATGTCGTCCTCGTCGTCGCCGACCAGGACCCGGACCGGCGCAGGGGTCGCCGGATCGACGAGGGTGTGCCTGGCCTCGTCCACGGGGCTCCCGCCGTCAGGGGCTCGCGGGATCGGTTCCGGAGCTCTTCCCCTACGACAACGGCCCGCCGCGAAGTCGCCTGCAGCCGGCACGGGGGCGCCTCACCCTGTCGGGGGAGGCGCACAGCACTGCGCCCCGCAGGGGATCCCGGCGGGGCGCAGTCGAGCGGTGCGGGTCAGCCGCACCCGCGGAGTCAGGACTGGGTGGCCTGGCTCTGGACCGTCGTCCTGGACTGCTGGGCCTGGCCCTGGACGTCCGCCGCGGCGGACTTGCCCTCATCGGCGACGGTGCTGGTTGCGTCCTGAGCAGTGGACTTGACCGAGTCCATGGCCTGCTGCGCGGCCGGCTTGAGCTGGTCGCCGACCTTCTGCGCGGCCTGCTTGGCGGGCTGGAGCAGCGCGTCCTTGTTCTCACGGACCGCGGTCTCGGCCTGCTGGGCGAGCTGCCTCTCCTTCTCCGACGCAGGCAGGAGGCTCGAGACGAGCCAGCCGACACCGAAGGCGATCAGGCCGGCGGCCAGGGGGTTGCCCTGCGCCTGGCGGACGATGGTGTCCGGGGCCTGGTGGACGGCGCCGACCGCGGTCGAGGCTGCGTGCTGCACCGAGTCGGCCGCGCTGGACGCGGCACCCTGCACGGAGCCGGCGGCGTTGGATGCCGCCCCCTGCACCGAGCTGGCGGCGTTGGACGCCGCCCCCTGCACGGAGCCGGCCGTGTTGGAGCCCGTGCCGTGCGCCCGGGAGGTGGTGTCGTGGGCGGTGCCCATGACCTTCTCCTTGATGTTGGTCATGCGTCCCTTGGCGGCGGTCACCCGCCGGTCGACGACGCGGGCCGGGTTGACCTTCTCGTTGAGGGCGTCGACGTCGTAGCTGAGCTCGCGTCGGGTGTCCTCGATCTGTCGCCGGATGACGTCCGGGTCACTGCTGGTCATGGTTGCGACTCCTCGCGGTCAGTTGGGCTTCAGGGCGCCGGGGACCTGGGACAGGGTCTCCACGGTGCGCTCGGGCTTGGGGTGGACCTGGTCGAACTTCTTCTTGCCCATCGAGTACGCCACGGCGCCGACGATGCCCCAGAGGATCGCGACGATGAGCGCGGCGAGGCCTTCGTCCATGACGTTGGCCAGGCCCCACCACAGGGCGAAGGAGATGAACAGAAGGACCATGTAGCCGGCGAAACCGGCGGCGCCGAACATGCCCGCGCCCTGGCCCGCCTTCTTGGCCTCGGCCTTCAGCTCCACCTTGGCCAGCTCGAGCTCCTGGCGCATCAGGGTGGAGAGGTCCTTGGTGACCTCACCGATGAGGGCACCGACCGAGACGCCCTCGACGTCGGGACGCCCGGCCTCGGTGGCCGGGGTCCCCAGGTCGCCGCTGTGGTCGGCCGCGTAGTTCTGCACGGTGGGGATGGCAGCGGTGGTGGCCCCGTGCGGGTCGCCGTAGCCCGGCTGCGCCCCCGCGGCGGAGGAGCCGGTGTAGGGGGAGCTCATCGGTCAGCCCACCCCGCCGGCACGACGGGCCGGGTCGTCGAAGCCGCCGGAGGTGGTGGTGGGCGCCGCGCCGCCGGTGGGGGGCGCCGTGCCATAGGGAGGCGGCGGGAGCGGTGCGCCACCGGTCGCGGTGCCGGCGGCCCCGAACGACGACGTCCCCGCGCTGCCCGTGTAGTCGGAGTAGGTCGGGGCCGGCTCGACGTAGTTGTAGCCGGTCCCCGTGCCGCCCGCCGCGCCGCTGCCCGAGGAGCCGGTGTCGGTGTGCACGGCCTTGACGCCGCTGGTCAGCCGGCCGGCGAGGACGCCGGCGGCGGCCGCACCGAGCAGGAAGACGCCGGGCTTGCGACGGGCGAAGTTGCGGACCTCGTCGAGCAGCTCGGCGGGCTCACGGCTCTGCAGCCTGTCGGCGAACTGCTCGATGTAGCCGGACACCTGCTGCAGCACGTCGGCGGCCGGGCCGGGCGCACCCTGCCCGCTGCCGTCCGCCATGCCACGCAGCTGCTGCGCGAGACCGGTCAGGCCCTCAGCGGCCTTCTGCTGCTGGGAGACGACCTGGCCCTTGACCTGGGAGCGGCCCTGGGCGAGCAGGTCCGTTGCCTGGCGCTGGGTCTCCTGGGCGACCTGCCTGGCCTGGTCGGTCGCGGTCGAGGCGACCTGGCTGCCGGCCTGCGCGGCGGTCTGGCCCACGTTCCTGGCCTCGCCCATCGCGACGTCCTTGGTCTCCTTGGCGCGCTCGGTCGTCGACGACGACGAGCTGGGAGTGGATGACGAGCTGGAAGTGGATGTGGCACCCGTTCCCGCGGAGGCGGGGGGCGGGAGTGGGGCATCGATGGAGTGAGTCATCGGTCCTCCTCGGCATGTTTCGTGGTCGGATGAGGCGCTACCCCGGAGCCGTTCCGCCACACATGCCGCAGGGCCCGGAGGGCCGGTGAGGAGGCATGGAGGAACGGGCGCTCCCCGCCGCTGATGGGCGGGAAGCCGCGGCTGTCCGCCCGGCGCGTCCTTGCGTCTCGGGCGGGCGAGGGGCCGACCTCGACGCGGGGGAAAGCCACGCAGGTCTGCCCCTGGGGGAGCACCGCAGTCCTCTGCTACCCCCCATGGCCCCCTTCCGAAACGGAACGACCTGTTCAGCCCGCGCGGCGGGGTCCCCGGCGGCGCCGCCCACGCCCCTGAACTGGACGCCGACGACGACGCCGAGGCGCCATCGGCTGGACCGGTCGCCGACGGACCGTTGGACATCCCAGGCCACCGTTCGGGACTTCCCGGCCGCGGACGTCCTAGGGTTCGGCGCAAGCGACAGAGGGAGAACAGGGCATGGCGGTCTCCAACCGCATCCGCGCCGCTTTCACCACGACGGTGCTCGCCACCGCAGCCACCGGTTTCATGGCCGGCTGCGCCGCCGGTGGCGAGGAGGAGGACGAGCAGGTCGCGTACTGCACGGACGAGAACGGCGAGATCGTCGACGACGACTACTGCGACGACGGCTACAACGGCGGAGGGCTGTTCTTCCTCTACCTGGGCGGCTTCCGCTCCGGGCTCCCGGTGGGGTCGCGGTTGCCCGCCGGCGGTACCCGGATCGACCCCCGGAACTCGGCCGCGCGGCAGGCCGCCGGACTGCCGGGCACCGGCAAGGTCAGCGGCGGCACGCGCGTGAGCGGCGGGATCGGCAGCGGCATCGGCGGGCGCGCCGGCACCGGCGCCGGCAGCTGAGGATCTGTTGAGGCGCATCGCGAGCGGGATCGTGCGGCCCGGCTGGGAGGCCGAGATCCAGTCCCAGGGCCTGGTCTACAACCGCACCGAGGTGCCCGGCGGCGAGGTGCGCAGCTACTGGCGCGAGGGCCCGTTCTACGACTTCTCCATGGCGGAGATCCAGCGGCTCGAGACCTCAGTGGCGCAGCTGTTCTCCATGTGCGAGGCGGCCGGCGACCACGTCATCGAGAACGAACTGTTCGACCGGATGCGGATCCCGCCGATGGCCCGGCCCTCCATCCGGCGCACGTGGGAGACAGAGCCGCCCAGCGTCTACGCCCGGTTCGACCTGCGCTACGACGGCGAGGGTCCGCCCAAGCTGCTGGAGTTCAACGCCGACACCCCGACCGGTCTGGTGGAGTCCGCGGTCACGCAGTGGAACTGGCACCTGTTCACCGGACAGGGCGCCGACCAGTGGAACGCCCTGCACGACAAGCTGGTCGCCGCATGGCAGCGGAACCTGGTCAAGTGGGAACGCCGGACCGGCTTCCGTCCCCGGGTGCACCTGGCGTGGACCAGCGAGGAGACCTCGGGCGAGGACCGGATGACGGTCGCCTACCTGATGGACACCGTCGTGCAGGCCGGTTACGAGGCGATCGAGCTGGTCGTCGAGGACATCGTGCTCGACGACGGCGACGGCCGGTTCTACGACCCCCAGGGGCGCCACCTCGACGTCGTCTTCAAGCTCTATCCCTGGGAGTGGCTGATCGAGGACGAGTTCGGCGCCGCCGTCCTCGCCGACAGCGCCAGGCCGGGCGGTACGACGTGGGTCGAGCCCGCGTACAAGATGCTGTGGAGCACGAAGGCCCTGCTGCCGATCCTGTGGCAGCTCTTCGGCACCGACCCGGTGCTCGGGCAGCTGCTCCTCCCGGCGTACTTCGCGGACGAGGCGCCGTCGAGCTGGCGGGAGTACGTGCGCAAGCCGCTGTGGGGGCGAGAGGGTGCCAACGTGGCCATCGTCCGGGACGGCGCCGTCGCGGTGGAGATGCCCGGCCGGTACGGGACCGAGGGGTTCGTCGTGCAGGAGTTCGCCCCCCTGCCGGACTTCCCCGGGGTCGACGGGCCGCACCACCCGGTGCTCGGTGCCTGGGTGGTGGACGGCGAGCCGGCGGGCCTCGGCATCCGGGAGAGCGACGGGCTGATCACCGACAACCTCAGCTACTTCGTGCCGCACACCATCGACTACGTCCCTCCGCGCGCACCCGCCCGCTGACCGACCTAGTACCGCGGCAGGCAACGTTCGCCCTGACTAACCCCATTGGAGCGAGCCAGTCGGGGAGACTTGCGCGCTTCTTGCGGATTCGTGGCGGTGGCCGTGCGTTCGGGTCGCCATGGTCATCGGTGT
>JALYMS010000163.1 GCA_030773535.1 Actinomycetota bacterium
GCCGGCTGACGGCCGACGCACGACAGGCCTCCACCGACGCCACGCCGCTGCAGCGGCGGATCGAGTTCGTCGTCCGGCTGGTGATGGCGCTCGTGGCGCTCATGGCTGCGACGATCCTGTTCCAGGCGGCGCTGGAGGGGCTTCACCCTCGTCCGGGTGGTCCAGACCACCGCGGTGCTCTCCGGGCTGGTGCCCTACGGCCTGTTCTTCCTCGTGGCCGTCGCCTACACCGTGGGCGCCGCCAAGAGCAGCGACGCGGCACCCTGGTCCAGCAGGACAACGCCGTGGAGTCGATGAGCAACGTCGACGTCGTCTGCACCGACAAGACGGGCACGCTGACCACCGGCCGGCTCACCCTCGACGGGGTGCAGCCTGTCGGGTCCCTGGACCGCGAGGCGGCCGAGCGCCTGGTCGGCTCCATGGCCCGTAGCACGGCTGCCCCCAACCTGACCACCACGGCACTGGCTGCCGCTCTGCCGGGCGAGCCCTTGACCGTGCACGACGAGATCCCCTTCTCCTCCACCCTGCGGTGGAGTGCGCTGCGCACGGACGACGGCCTCTACGTCCTCGGGGCGCCCGACCGCCTGGCTCCCCAGCTGTCGGGTGCGCCGCTCACCGGCACCGTCAGCGCCCTGACCGCCCAGGGGCTCCGCGTTCTCGTGGTGGCCCGCGCCGACGCGGACACCCCGTTGCGGGACAGCGCCGGTCGACCGCAGCTGCCGAGCCTGGAGCCGGTCGCCGTCGTCTCCCTCGCCGACGAGCTGCGCCCGGACGTCCCCGGGACGGTCGCGGACTTCGACCGCGACGGCATCGGGCTGAAGGTCATCTCCGGCGACGACCCACGGACGGTCGCCGCCCTCGCCCGGCAGGCAGGGATCGACAGCGGGGAGCCGGTGGCCGGCCCGGACCTCGACGGCCTGTCGGACGCAGCGCTCGACGCCCTCGTCGGCCGGACGACGGTGTTCGGCCGGATCGCTCCGGAGCAGAAGGAGCGGCTGGTCGACTCGCTGCGCCGGCAGGGCCGTTACGTCGCCATGATCGGGGACGGCGTGAACGACGCCCGCGCCCTCAAGCGCGCCCACGTCGGCGTGGCGATGAAGAGCGGCAGCGCGGTGGCGCGCGACGTCGCCGACATCGTCCTCACCGACGACTCGCTGGCCGCGCTGGTGCCCGCCCAGCACGAGGGCCGGCGGATCATCAACGGCATCGGCACGTCGATGCAGGTCTTCCTCGCCCGGGTGGGCACGCAGGGCCTGGTCATCCTGGCGGTCACCATGCTCGGCCTGGGCTTCCCCTACTCACCCGCGAACGTCGGGCTGACGCTGCTCACCGTCGGTGTCCCGACGCTCTTCCTCACGGCCTGGGCCCGCCCGTCCGCGCCGGACCCGCACCTGCTGGCCAACCTGGGCCGGTTCGTCGTCCCGGCCGCGGTGCTCACCGCGGCCGCCGGCGTCGGGCTGTACGCCTTCCACTACACGTTCCTGTTCGAGGGGCTGGGCAGGACAGACGTGCCCGAGGGCTTCCTGCAGGCGTTCGAGCGCTTCACCGGACTCTCCTCCGACGACGTCGGCTTCGCCGAAGCCGCGGCCACGATCGGTGCGCAGACCGCGCTGTCCACGTTCGTCTCTTACGCGGCGTTCCTGCTGATCCTCTTCCTGAAGCCGCCGAACCGGTTCTTCGCCGCCTGGACGCGGCCGGACGGGGACAAGCGGCCGGGCGTGCTCGTCGCCGTGCTCGTCGTGGCCTTCTCGAGCCTGCTGTTCGTCCCCGGGTTCACCGACTACTTCGGGCTCACCGATGCCGCCAGACCTGTGTTCCAGACGGTCCTCCCGGCCCTGATGATCTGGTTCGCCCTCCTGACGGCGGCCTACCGGTTCCGGGTCCTCGACCGGGCGCTGGGACTCGAGCAGCTCACGGGGAACGGGGCGCCGGGACGCTGACCTGCAGGCGCAGCATCTCGGCGACGGTCAGCCGATCGGCTTCGCGCCGGTCGACCACGCGAGCCCCCGCGGCGGCCCCCGACTCCCCGACCGACCGCAGGAAACGCGTCCACCGCTCCGCGTGACGTCGCAGGGCGCGAAGCGGAATCGTCCGGCCCCGCGCGGCCTGGCCTGCCCGCGCCACCTCTGGTGCCACGTCGAGCAGGACGAGGCGCACCGAGCGCCCGGCACGCCGGGCGGCCCGCAGCACCGTGGCCCGCCAGGTCGGGCTGGTCCAGGGATCGGTGAGGAGCACCACCGGGGCCGGCCCACGGACGGCACGCAGGACCCGGCACCGGTGCCAGGAGTGCACGAACGGACGGAGCAGCCGGTAAGGGACGCCGATCCGCGCCGCGCGCAGCCCGTCGGTGACCTGTTCGGAGTCCAGGCCGGTCACCCCGGGCGCTCGTTCGGCCAGGAGTCGCCGAAGCAGCGTCGTCTTGCCGCTTCCGGGAAGTCCTCCGATGACGACGAGGACGTCGTCGCCCGGCACGCCGCGGTGCTCGTACCGCGGTGCCGGCGGAATGGCTGCGACCACCGTGGGGTCCTCCTCCCCGTCGGTGCCCACGATGCGCGCCGATCCTGCGGACAACCCGGATCTCACCTGGACGGTTCCTGTGTCCCGCCGGGGTGGACGCCCTGGCGGCCGGGCACGAGGGCGTCGTCAAGGCGCTCGGCGCGCCGTACAGCGCCAACCGGCGCGGGAGGGCAAGCCGGTGCACACCCTCGACCTCGAGCGCGCCGACTGGGGGCTTCTCCTCCGGCCGGTGCTGGTGGTCGAGATCGCCGTCGACGGTTCGCAGCGCAGCCCCGCTATCCCGGCGGGGTCGCCCTGCGCTTCGCCCGGCTGCTGCGATACCGGCCGGACAAGACGCCGGCGCAGCCCGACACCCTCGACGCGGTGCGTGCCCTGCTCACGGGGACCAGGCCGACGGTCCGACGACCGTTGCCGACGAGGCGTCACTCCTCGCTCGTCGTCCCCTCCCCCAGGGCTTCATCGACCGTCGTCTCGCTCTCCGTGCGGCCGCCGCCGGGCCGCCCGGCATCGTTGCCCACGCTGGCGTGCGAACCGTCCTCGTCGTTCCCCGGCTGCAGTTGGGTGTCCTGTGGCTCGGTCATCGCGATCCCCTTCCTCTCCCATGCCGTGATTCCCCGGGATCCGCCGGAGACACCTGCACCTCGGGAACCGATCCGCCGGGTGCCCGCTCGCCCCGGATCAGCTGCCCTGCGCCCGAACCGTTCCGTCGATGAAGCCGGTGACGTCGGCCAGCACCTGGTCCGCGTCGATCTCGTTGAAGATCTCGTGCCGTGCCTCCGGATAGATCCTCTCGACGAGGTGCTCGCCGCCGAGACGGTCGATCCCGCGGCGGGTGCCCGCGACCGGGACCAGCTGGTCGTCCTCGCCGTGCGCCCACAGCAGCGGCAGCGAACCCAGTGAGGGACCGGCCTCGACGGCGGCCAGGGCGCGCTCGATCGCCTCGAGCGTGGGGCGCTTGAACGGCCCGTGCCAGACGAGGGGGTCGGCGGCGTAGCGCTCGCCCACCGCGGGGTCCCGGCTCAACGTGGTGACGTCCAACGGGACGTCGGGGAGCTCCGGCAGCGCCAGGAGCTGACCGACCGCCGACCACTCCCCGACGAGGGGGCCGGAGAGCACGACGGCCGTCAGCGTGTCGGTATACCGCTGTGCGTAGCGGGCTGCGATCAGGCCGCCCATCGAGTGCCCTACCAGGACCACCGGCAGGGCGGGGTGCTCCAACCGGGCTCGGCGGTCGACCTCGTGCAGATCGTCGACGACCCGCTCGAAGTCGGTGATCAGCACCCGCTCGCCGTCGCTCCGGCCGTGGCCCACGTGGTCCACGCCGTACACCACCGCGCCGTTCGCCACGAACGCATCGGCCACGTGCTCGTACCGTCCGATGTGCTCGCCGTACCCGTGCGCGAGCAGGACCAGGTGGGTCGGCGTGTCGACGCCGGACCATGTCCGGCCGGCCAGGCGGCCGCCGTGCCCCTTCAGGGTCCACTCCCTGGACTCGGTCATCGCGACCTCCGGAATCCGGCGCGCTCCCGCGCCCGACGAGCCGACCGGCGCATCCTCTCAGCGGGCTCCGGGATCACGCAGCCCGGGCTACCCGCGGGACGACCTCGGTGCCCAGCAGCTCGATGCCCCGCAGCAGGTCCGCGTGGGCCAGGCGCGGGTTGGTCATCTGCAGCGAGATGCGGTCCACGCCTCCCAGCTGGCCTGCGATGCGCACGAGCTTCTCGGCGACGGTGTCCGGGTCGCCCATGAAGAACGCACCGTTCGGTCCGCTGGTGGCGTCGAACTGGGCACGCGTGGGCGCCGCGAACCCGCGCTCGCGCGAGACCTTGGTGAACATCTCGTGCCAGCCCGGATAGATGGTGTGGGCGGCGGCCCGGGTGCTCTCGGCGACGAAGCCGAACACGTGCAGCCCCACCTGCAGCGTCTCCGGCGCGTGCCCGGCCTGAGCGCCGGCGCGGCGGTAGAGGTCGATGAGCGGCCCGAACTGCCGCGGCTCGCCGCCGATGATCGCCACCATGAGCGGCAACCCGAGCAGCCCGGCCCGCACGAACGACTCCGGCGTCCCTCCGACCCCCACCCAGACGGGCAGCGGATCCTGCAGCGGGCGCGGGTAGACGCCCTGTCCGGTCAGCGGCGGCCGGTGCCGGCCCGACCAGGTGACGTGCTCCGACTCGCGGATCCGCAGCAGGAGGTCGAGCTTCTCCGCAAACAGCGAGTCGTAGTCGGCCAGGCTCAGACCGAAGAGCGGGAACGCCTCGGTGAACGAGCCCCGCCCGACCACCAGGTCGATCCGGCCCTTCGAGATGAGGTCCAGGGTGGCGAACTGCTGGAAGACACGCACCGGGTCGGCGGCGCTCAGCACGGTCACCGCGCTGCCCAGGCGGATGCGGGAGGTGCGCGCCGCCGCCGCGCCGAGGACGACCGGCGGTGCCGAGTCGTAGTACTCGCTGCGGTGGTGCTCCCCGATGCCGAAGGAGTACAGGCCCACCTGATCGGCGAGCGCGATCTCCTCGAGCAGGTGCTCCATCCGCTCCTCGGGGCCGACGACGCGCCCCGACGAGGGGTCGGTGACCGCCGCCACGAAGCTGTCGACGCCGAGGTGCATGGGTCCTCCCGGTGAGTTCGGTGCGCCACGGCAACCGGCCGTCAAGCGCTCAACCAGGAGTCAACCAGGTCTGGCTCTCCGACGTCGGTGCACGGCGGATGAACCGCCCGGAGACCCCGCGTCACCTCGACGTCCGCAGCCGGATCAGGGGGTCGGCACGTCCGGATAGGACAGCGGGCAGCTCGGCGCCAGCGCCTCCTGGGTCATGGGATCGACCTCGGTCAGGAAGGTGGCGTGGAAGCGGTTGATCATGTTGGACAGCCCTACGGTGAAGCACATCTCGATGATCTGCTCCTGGGTGAAGTGCTCGGCCAGGTCGCCGTAAGTGCGGTCGTCGATGACGTCCATCCGGGTCGACCGCTGTGCGTACCGGACGATCGCCGCCTCGTCCGGCTCGTACACGCCGTCGGGAAGAGGGTCGTCCCCCAGGTGCGCCAGCTTGTCCTCGGTGAGTCCGGCTGCTCGACCGAGCAGCACGTGGGTGGGGATCTAGTAATGGCACTCGTTGGTGACCGACGCCGTCAGGTACGCCAGCTCTCGCTGGGCCGGCGTCATCGAGTTCTGGAAGTAGACGACCGTGCCGAACTCGACCATCTTCTGCAGCGCGCGCGGGTGGTTGGCGACCGCGCGGTAGACGTTCGGATCCACGCTGCGACCACGAGCGGCGGCGACCGCTTTGAGGACTTCCCGGGCGAGCGGATC
>JALYMS010000164.1 GCA_030773535.1 Actinomycetota bacterium
CCCGGTACGTACTCCGGGATCATCCTGCTCTACAGCATCGGAAACGGGGAGCCGCTCGCATTGCTCCAGGACGGCCACCTGCAGCACGTGCGGGTGGGCGCCGCCGCCGGGATCGGCGTGGACGTCATGGCCCGCCGGGACGCCGGCACGCTTGGGCTCATCGGCTCCGGGGGGATGGCGCGGACGTACCTGGAGGCGATCGCGGAGGTGCGCCCGCTGCGTCAGGTGCGCATCTACAGCACCACGCCGGCGAACACGGAGAGGTTCGCCGCGGCGGTGCGCGAGGAGCTGGGCCTGCCCGCGGAGGCCGTTGGCTCCGCGCAGGAGGCCGTGGAGGGGGCGGACATCGTGGCGACCGCCACCGACGCGATGGGACCGACATTCGACCCGGCCTGGCTGGCGCCGGGGACGCACGTCACCTGCGTGACGCGGCGGGAGCTGTCGCACGAGCTGATCGACCGAGCTGACCGCGTGCTGCAGCTCGGCGAGAACACCATTCCGTTCGGAACGCCGGTGCCCGGCATGGACTGGATGTCCGGTGGCATCGCCTCCTACGTCTCCGGACAGCCGGAGGAGCGGGCCCGCATCCCGGCGAGCAAAGGGCGGGAGACCGGGATCTTCCCCACGCTGGACGACGTCCATCGGGGCAGGACCGAGGCGCGGACGTCCGACGACGAGGTGACCCTTTTCGTCACCACGGGCACGCAGGGGCTGCAGTTCGCCGCGGTCGGGGGGCGCGTCTGGCAGCTCGCCCAGGAGCACGACCTGGGCCACGCCTTCCCCACCGAGTGGTTCCTGCAGGACATCCGTGACTGACCGGGACCAGGACTGGGGCGATCCACGCGCGTCGACCGCTGGGTCGCCCGGGACGCCCGGCGTCCGGTTCTAGTCGCGGCCCGGGAGATCGCCGTCGCCATGGTGGGACTGGACATCCACCCGGTGGCGGTTCTGGAGCTGGCAGGCGGCGCGGGCACCTTCCTCGCCCAGTTCTTCGATGCCTTCCCCACGGCACGAGGGACGTGGTCGGACCGTTCCCGGGAGATGGAGCGGCACGCACGGATGACGTTGTTCCGTTTCGGGGACCGGGTGGACTACCTCATCACCGACATGCGGGCCCCCGGGGTGGCACACGCATCGGCCGACGTGGTCGTCTGCGCCCGTGCCACCCACGGCCTCGCCTCCGACGAACTGAGGCCGTTCTACCGGGAGGTGGCCGGCATCATGCGGCCCGGCGGGTGGCTGGTGAACCTCGACCACATGGCCGTGGCCGACCCGTGGGGTCCCCGCTACGACCAGGTCACGTCCCGCTTCTACGACGGATCGGAGAGATCTGAGCCGGTGCGTGCCAAGAACCGGGGCAGCCACACGGTCGAGGCGCACCGTGACGCTCTGGCGGCAGCAGGTCTGACCGAGGCCGACACCCCGTGGCGGCTGCTTGCCACCGTCCTGCTCTCGCCCGGCGTCCCCCCAGGACTGACGTGGTCCGGAGGGTGGTCGACGTTGAGGCCTGACCGACCAGCGCGGTCCCGACCCGGCGAGCGAGCCCTCGAGCGACCAGTCGGCGATGTCCTGGTACGTCGTACCAGACACCGTCGAACTGCTTGGTGTGCGTCAGGTACTCGTCGAGCGCCCTGATATTTCTGGGTCGCCCGATGTTGTAGGGATGCAGCGTGATGCTGTGGTAGGTCGGGCGAGAGGCGCCGCGCCTGTGCAGTACGTCGAATTCTTGCTTCCAGTGGGCGGCCACGTCGACGGGTCGCCGATCTTGGCCGTGTTGAAGATGTTCTCGGTCGGCGTGCCCAGGAGCACCGCGTCGCCGTTGACCCCGCGCGGGATCTCCAGGTACGACCGGCCGTCCTCCCGATCCATCACGTAGGCAGGTCGTCGTTCCGGCAGGTGCTGCCCCACTCGTAGCCGTAGTCGGCGACGTAGTCCAGGGTGCGGGAGCCCAGGAAGCAGGTCCGGAACCCCTTCAGCTTGTGCCGGGGCTCAAAAAAGGCCTATGGTCCTACCAATGGTCCTAGGGCGGCCAACGTATCCCGCCGCCGCCACAGGCAGGGCCGATCGTCCCCGGTAGCCCACGAACCAGCGAACGGATGGTGCACCGCATGGCGGAACAGACGGAGGTCCCCTTCCGCGGGATGCTGATCGGCGGTGAGCTCGTGGAGGCGACCGGCGGAGTGAGCCTGCCGTCGGTGAACCCGGCGACCGAGGAGGTCATCGGCTCGGTCCCCGACGCCACGGCTGAGGACGTCGATCGCGCCGTCCGGGCGGCAGAGGGGGCCGGTCAGCCCTGGCGCGACCGCACCTGGACGCAGCGCGCCGCCGTGTTGCGCCAGTACGCCCAGGTCCTCGAGGACAACCTCGAGGAACTCGCACACCTGGACGCGATCGACTCGGGCAACCCGATCAGCAGCATGCGGGCCGACGTTGAGGGCGCCATCGGCGAGATCCGCTACTTCGCCGGCCTCGGGGGGGAGACCAAGGGCCGCACGATCCCCAGCGGCCCGGATGCGCTGACCTACACCGAGTTCGTCCCGTACCCGGTGGTCGCGCGGATCGTGCCGTTCAACCACCCCATCAAGTTCGCCGCGGCCAAGTCGGCCGCTCCGCTGGTCGCGGGTTGCCCGGTCATCGTGAAGCCGGGCGAGCAGACCTCGCTGTCGGCGCTGCGGCTCGGTGAGCTGGTCCAGGACCTGTTCCCGCCCGGCGTCTTCAACGTCATCACCGGTAACGGCGCCACCGCAGGCGCCGCGCTCGCCGGGCACCCCCGGGTGCCGCGGGTGGCGTTCACCGGAAGTGTCGCCACCGGCCAGCGGGTGGCCGCGCTCGGCAACGAACAGATCAAGCACCTGAGCCTGGAGCTCGGCGGCAAGAACCCGCTCATCGTCTTCCCGGATGCAGACATCGCCACCACCGCCAGAGCGGCGGTAGCCGCGATGAACCTGGCGCGCTGCATGGGCCAGTCCTGCGGCTCGGCCTCGCGGATCTTCGTCCACGAGGACGTCGCCGACGAGTTCCTCACCGGGCTGGTCGAGGCGGTGTCGCGGCTGAAGATCGGCGACCCGCTGGCCGACGACACCGACATGGGCCCGTTGGCCTTCAAGGCCCACTACGAGAAGGTCACTGCGCTCATCGCCAGCGGCATCGCCGACGGCGCCAAGCTGCTCTTCGGAGGCGGTCGCCCGGAGGGTCTCGACCGCGGCTACTACGTCGAGCCGACGGTGTTCTCGCAGGTGGACATGAGCATGCGGATCGCTCGCGAGGAGATCTTCGGGCCGGTCATGTCGGTGCTGGCCTGGCGGGACTACGAGGACATGCTCGAGCAGGTCAACAGCCTCGACGTCGGCCTGACCGGCAACATCTGGACAAACGACATCTCCCTCGCGCTGCGTACCGCGCGGCGGATCCAGTCGGGTTACATCTCGATCAACGGCACGGGCAAGCGGCCGATCGGGTCGCCGTTCGGCGGGTTCAAGCAGAGCGGCATCGGCAAGGAGAGCGCTCTCGACGAGCTGCTCAGCTACGGCCGCGAGCAGTCGGTCACGGTGACGCTGCGTTGAACGAGGAGACCGAGCAGACCCGCACCATCGCGGACGCCGTGGTGGTCATCACCGGGGCAGCGCACGGCATCGGCGCCGCGTACGCGCGCGCGCTGGTGTCTGACGGTGCCGCCGTCGTGGTCGTCGACCTCGACGGGGACGGCGCGGAGAAGCTCGCCGGAGAGCTGCGCGAGTCGGGGGGCCGGGCGCTGGCCTTCCGCGCGGACGTCTCCAGCGAGGACGACCTGGCCGCGATGGTCGAGGCCACGCTCACGGAGTTCGGCACGATCACCGGCCTGGTCAACAACGCCGCGGTCTTCTCCGTGGTGCCGATGTCCCGGGCGCCGTTCGACGAGATCACCCTTGACGAGTGGGACCTCATGATGCGGGTCAACGTGCGGGGCACGTGGCAGGTCTGCAAGGCGGTCATCCCGGTGATGCGGGCGGCCGGCTACGGCAAGATCGTCAACATCAGCTCGGGGACGGCGCTCAAGGGCTCGGCCAGTCGGATCCACTACGTGACGAGCAAGGCCGCGATCCTCGGATTCACCAAGGTGCTCGCGCGCGAGGTCGGCGGCGACGGCATCCGGGCCAACTGCCTCGCGCCAGGCAGCACGCTCTCCGAGGAGTCACCCGACGAGTCGACGATCGCCTACCGCAACACGCGGGTGAGCGGCCGAGCCATCCAGCGGGTGATGCTCCCGCAGGACGTCGTCGGCGCCGTGCGGTTCCTGCTCGGCCCGGAGAGCGACTTCGTCACGGGGCAGACCCTGGTGGTCGACGGCGGCAGCCACATGCACTGAGCGCGCTCCCGCGCGCGATCGCTGGACGAACGACAACGCCGCCGTCCCCGTTGCGGGGGCGGCGGCGCTGTTGTTCCGGGGAGGCCGCTCAGGCGCCGGTGTCGACGAACTGCGCCAAGACCTTGTGCCGGACACTCGCCGTGGCGGCGGCGTCGTAGTCGCGGGAGGCCTGCACCGAGCGGGCGACCAGCGCGCTCCAAGGGGCCATGCCGTTGCGCAGCCGGCGGGCGGCGGGGCTGCCGACGGGGCGGAGGTGCAGCCGTTCCAGGCTCAGGGTGGTCATCGTCGTGCTCCTTCGATCGTCTCTACGACCAGTGAAGCACTGAGGACGGCTAAGAACTTCCGCTCTGCCGGTGAGGTTGATCACCGATGTGACCTGCACTTCTCTGACCGGACCCGAGCATCTAGCCGGTGAACCCGCTCAGCCGGCCTTCCAGCCAGCGGGTGGAGAACCGCCCCGTCCCGACGTCGGGCTGGTCGAGCAGCCAGCGGTGGAACGGGATCGTCGTCGCCACCCCTTCGACCTCGAAGCGGCGCAGCGCCGCCCGGCTGCGGCTCAGCGCCTCCGCCCGGTTGCGGCCGTGCACGATCAGTTTGCCGAGCAGCGAG
>JALYMS010000165.1 GCA_030773535.1 Actinomycetota bacterium
ACGTTGCCGAAGCAGGCGACGATCGCGGCCACGGCAGGAGGGTAGGCGGGCGTGGCAACGAGCCGGCCGGAGTCGCTGGATGCGCGGCTCGACCGCTATCCGGTGACCCGCTACCCGGTGCAGCACGCGACGACGCAGTTCCACCTCGGCGCCGCCCGGTTGGCGGCCGGCGAGTCGGCCGCCGCAATCGAGGCGCTGACGGCCGCCCGGCGCGTCTTCGCCCGGGTGGGACTGCGGCTGGAGGAGGCCAAGGCCACCACCATGGTCGGCATCGCGCTGCGGGAGTCGGGCCGGTCCGCCGAGGCCGGCACGGCGTTCCGGTCGGCGGCGGCAACGTTCGCCGAGCTGGCCCAGCCGGCGGAGCGGGCCGCGGCGTCGTACAACCTGGGACTGGTCCTGCGCGACGACGGCGACCTCGCCGGCGCGCAGGCCGCCTGGTCCACCGCCCGGGAGCATTTCCTCGCCGCCCGGCAGCCGGCATCGGCTGGCGCCTGCGCCCGCGAGCACGGCGCAATCCTGCTGACGGCGGGCGACCCGGCGGCGGCCCGGCCGCTGCTGGAGGAGGCCGTTGCGCTCGCGGAGCAGGCCGGGGACCTGCCCGGGCTCGGTGCTGCCAACAACGTCCTTGGCCTCGCCCTGCTCGCCGACGACCGGGCGGTCGATGCCGCGGAGGCGTTCCGCCGGGCGCTCGGCGCCTTTCCGCGCAGCGTGCGCCCCGCCGAGTACGCCATGGCCAAGGCCAACCTCGCGCTGGCCTGCGCCCGGGCCGGGCAGGACACCCGGGCCCGGCTGGCGGCGCGGCAGTCCCTCGCCGTGCCGGCCGCAGCCGCGCCGGTGCGGGCGCAGGCACGGCAGCTGCTGGCCCAGCTGCCACCGGCCGCGGGCGACGACCTGTTGGCCGTGCTCGACGACGAGACCTCCGACCGGTGGGCTGCCACGATCCGCGAGGAGGTGCTCCGCCTGCTCGAAACCCCTGCCGACGAGCGGCGAGCGGCCGTGGCGAGCTTCCTCGACGGCGTCCTGACCCGTCCGCGATCGGCGCACCAGCTCGTCCAGAGCCTGCTGAACGTGCTGCTCGAACTGCCGCCGCCCGCGTACGACGCGATGGTCCGCGCCGTCGTCGCCGCAGCCATCGAGACGTCGGTGGAGCCCGGAAACCGCCTGCGCAGCGTGATGCGCTCGGCGATGGCGCGGTTCCCCGTTCCCCAGTGGGACCGACTGGCGACCGGCTTCGACTCGGTGGCGGCCGAGTACGGCACGCCGCTGGGCTGGCGATGAGCGCCGACCTCGTCGCCGACGCACTGGCGCCCGAGCTGGCCGGCCGCCCCTTCCGTGCCTATCCGGCGCTGCTGTCCACCGAACCGGAGGCCATGGCCTGGGCCCGGTCCGGCGGGCCCGCTGGCGCCGTGGTCGTCGCGGACTACCAGGCCTCGCCGCGGGGGCGTGGCGGATGGCCGTGGCAGGTCCGGCCGGGGCAGGGCCTCGGGTTCTCGATGGTGCTGCGGCCCGACCTGCCGCCGGAACGCGAGGGCTGGCTCTACGTCGTCGCCTCCGTCGCGCTCGCCGACGTGCTCGGGGACGTCGGCTTCGGCTGGCCGGAGAGCGTCACCACGCCGGACGGCGGGACCGTGCTGGCGAGGCTGGGGACGTTCGTGCACCTCGGGCCGGCACGGACCGAGTGGGCGGTCACCACGGTGCTGGTGGAGACGGCGGACCCGCCGCGCGGGCCGTTGCTCGCCCGGCTGGCCGCCGCCATCGAGGCACGGTCGGCCCAGCAGGCGGAGGATGTGCTCCAGCACTACACCGCGCGGTGCACGACCCTCGGCCGTTTCCTCCGGGCCCGGATGATTCCGCTCGGACCCGGCGGCCCGTCCGTCGCGGGCGAGGCGATGGACGTGCTGTCCGACGGCGCCCTCGTCCTGCGCACCGCCCGGGGAAACCGCGTCGCCGTCCGACCGCCGAACCTCGGGCTGCTCGAGCCCGCCGAGCGGCAGGAGGACGTCGGTCCGGACAGGCCGGAAGGGGAGCGATAATCCGGGTAAGTGTTCTGCGCATGCAGTACCGTCGACGGTGTGATGCGCGTCACACTGCACCGCTCCCCGACGCGGCCCGCCCAGGAGGGCGCCCCGGTCGCGTGGAGGGCCGGCTGGTGGGTCGGCGGAGCCGTGGTGGTGATCAGCGCGGGGTTGCTTTTGACCCTGATCGGATACGCCCGGCGGATCGCCCGCCAGGCCGACGAGATCGCCGAGACACTGCAAGCCACCCGCCGCAACACGGCGCCGCTGTTCGACCTCGCCGGCGTCAACGCCCACCTCGACCGCATCGTCGCGCCGTCGGAGGCAGGGCGATGACCGGAGCCGGACGGGCAGCCGCGGTCGCCGGTCTGGGTGCCGGAGCGGCGGCCCTGGGCCTGGCGGCCCTGCTCCTGCACCGCACCCTGGGCGTGGCGCTCGAGATCGGCCGCTACACCGGCGACATCGCGACGGCGGCCACGGCCCTGCGCGGCAACACCGACCTTGCCGCGGGCCTCGGAAAGCTGCGGACGACGGCCGGCCGGATCCGCGTAGCGGTCGACACGTCGACGTCATCCGGAACCCTCCCGTGACGCACCGGGACCCGGACCAGACCCGGTGGCTGGTCTCGCTGGCCTTCGGCGGCGTGACCCTCGCCGCGGTCGCCGGCCTCCTGGAGACGCTGCGCCGCAGCGTCCAGGACGTCGACGCGGCGGTCGACCGGGTATGGACGGCCGGAAAGCTGGTGGCTCAGAACACGCAGGCAGGCCACCTGCTCTCGGGCACGACGGCCCGGACCGCGGCGCTGCGGCGCCAACTGGGCTCGCCGAACGGTGCAGGAAAGGAGCGTGCGCGGTGACGAAGGGCTCGGGCAACAAGGGGCTGGTCGCACTCACCGTCGGTGAAGTGGTCCTCCTGGTGGGCGCCCTGGCGGGGTACCTCATCGCCATCGCCCGGATCCTGCGGCAGGTGTCGCAGACCCTGGCCAAGGTCACCATGGGCGTGCGCGCCATCGAGCGCCAGACCCAGCCCATCGGACCGGCACTGCAGGAGGTGAACGCCGACCTCGACGCAGTGGCCACCACGCTGGAGGCAGGTCGACCGGCCGCAAGTTGAACGGGGGCGCCGTTCAGGCGCCGTCCGCCCGGGTCCCCGAGTCGAGCGGGCTCGGGAACATCGCCTCGACCGCCTCCAGGCGGTCGAGCTCCTCGATCAGCGCCCACCACAGGCCCCAGTCCCGGTGGTCCATGCCCTCGCTGACCTCGCCGGCCGCGATCGTCAGTCGCAGCTGGTCGCGTAGCCCGAACGTCGCGCCCCAGCGCCCGTCCCGGTCCACGTGCACGAGCTCCGCGAGCAGGTCCCGGATCGCCTGCAGGGCGGCCGAGTTCCCGAGCCGGTCGCCGTCGACCAGGGGCCGCAGCTCCTCGGCGAGGTCCAGCAGCGGAGCGCGGCGCACCTCGTCGCGCACCAGCGCCAGCGCCCTCGACAGACCGGCCGTGCCCGATGCGGAGAGCCCCTCCCCCGGCCCGACGTCCTCCGGCTCCACCTCCACGGCTACCGTCCGGGGCGGCAGGGCGTGCAGGCCGGCCGCCACCTCGACGACGAGGTCGACGTGCACGTAGCCCACGACGGCGTCGCCCACCGCGGCCTGCAGCTGTGCCGCCGAGAGCTCCGGCGGATCGATGCGGCGGCGCTCGACCGTCCCGGGTGCGCGGCCGCGCTGCACCGCGCCCACCAGGACGAGCGTGTCAGGCCGCACGTCCTCCAGCCGCTGGGCCACCGCCACCGCCCCGTAGTGCAGGTCCTCGACCCGGACGCCCGGCCCGAGGTCGTCGGCGAGGAGCTGCTCGACGGCCAGCCGGCCGAGGTCGAGGTCGCCCTGAAACAGCTCGCTCACGCCACCCACGAGGACGGTCACCGACGGAGCCGTCCGGTCAGTCGCCGCCGCACGAGCAGGTGTTCACCTCACGGACCACCTCGCCGGCGCCGGTGTGCACGTGGGTGGTGCACGGCATGCACGGGTCGAAGCTGCGGATGGCGCGGAGCATGTCGATGCTGGTGAAGTCCGCCGGGTCGGACATCCGCTCCAGGATCGGCGTGTTCATCACCGCCTCCTCGTACGGGCCCGGCTGGCCCCACGGGTCGCGGGGCGAGGCGTTGATCGTGGACGGCGTGCAGATCTGATAGTTGGTGATCTTGCCCTTGTCCATGACCAGGTGATGCGTGAGCCAGCCGCGACCGGCGCCCCACCAGCCGACGCTGACCCGCTCGTCGTCCGGAATGGCCTTCTCCAGCTGCTCCGGGTCGAGCGCGGCCACCCGGCGCTCGCCCTGCCGGTGCAGGTCGTAGGCCTGCAGCAGGCTCTCCAGTGCCACGAGCTGGCTGAACAGGTAATGGTAGGCGCGACCGCGGTTGCGCTCGAAGGCGTTCCACCGCTCGGGCACGCGCCACTCCACCTCGCGCTCGCCCGTCTCCCCCTTCGGTACCACGAAACGCATGCCGAAGCCGGTCGCCTTGATGAACCGGCTCTCGGACGCCTTCTGCGCCTTGGCGGTCATCAGCAGGCGCGAATAGCAGCCGGCCTCCACGACCTGGCGGTCCCACCGCGGCGTGCACGCCCAGGTGTACTTGTCCTTCCAGTTCTTGGCGCCCGGCTTGGGCAGCGTCCGCTTGTTCCACGGGTGGTAGGGCGACAGCGGGTTGCCGAGCGGGTCGGTGGTGAACCTCGTGGTCGAGGACTCCTCGTACCAGGAGTGCTCGACGAACTCCTCCCACCCAATGTTGATGTCGGTGAGCCGGGTGGTGACGAGTTCGCCGCCGATCACCACGCCCGGCGTGGACCAGCGCTTCTCGCCCCAGCTGTTGCAGTTGGCGTACGTCGCGTCGTAGGCGTACGGGTCGTCCCAGTAGCCTGGGTCGATGTGGTTGGACGGCCGGTAGCCGGTCAGCTGGTACCGCTCGTCCGCCTCGTAGAAGAAGGTCGGGATGTCGTCCCAGACCGCCATCATCCGCTGCGCGTAGTCGAAGATCTTGCCCAGCCGCGAGTGGAACTCGTTGAGCGTCTGCAGGGTCAGCGTTGTCGACACCCCACCGGGCACGACGTTCTCAGGGTGCGGGTACTTGCCGGTCAGCAGGACGACCATCTCGCGCGAGAGCCGGGTGAACTCCAGCCCCTCCCGGTAGAGCCGGCCGGTCAGCGGGTTGAGCGCGGTCATGAGGTCGGCCATGGTGGCGAAGCCGTGGATGTGCGCGTTCGGGCACCGCCACGCCTCGGCCTTCGGCCACAGCTCGGGGTTGGTCGCCCTGACAACCGACTCCGAGTAATCGGGTCCGGCGAGGAGGTAGAGGTGCAGCGGGTTGTCGTAACCCATCTCCGCCGCCTCGGTCATGTTCCGGACGACGGTGCCCAGCGGCGGCGGCGTGATCCCCATGGCGGACTCGATGGCGTACGCCGCGGCGTGCGCGTGCACGCCGCCGCAGACGCCGCAGGCGCGGGAGGCCACGAAGATGGCGTCCCGCGGGTCGCGGCCCATGAGTATCACCTCGTACCCGCGGAACAGCGTGGCCACGGCGTGCGAGTCCAGGTAGGCGCGATTCTCCAGGTCGGCCGTCACGTGCACCGCCATGGCGCCGGCGATGCGCGTGACCGGGTCCATGTTGAGGTCCTTGACGTGGCCGTTGCGGGCCACCAGGCGCTCGATCCGTGCGGTGCGTTCCTCCTCCGTCAGCCCGACGTCGGGCTTGGCCACGGTGACGTCGTACGGGTTGGGAATGCCGCCGCGCAGCGTCGCCTGCCCGCGCTCGTCGAACTCGACCGGAAGCGTCTTGAAGCACATGGCGGTTCCTCGATGTCGTCAGACGCGCGGGTTGGGGCTGCCACCGCTGGGGGCCTCGTCGCGCTTGCCCCAGACCTCGGCCTTTGCCTTGCCGCGGTCACTGGAACGGCGCAGCGCGTCGTAGAACCGATGGTTGACCTGGGCCAGCGCCGAGGGTTCGCCCTTTTCCCGGCCGAAGCCGCTGGGCGTGGCACCCTGGCGGTCCCAGCGCACCTCCCGGTTGAGGTGGTTGTTGCTGAACTTGCGCAGCGGCCGGATGACGCTGCCGACCATCCGGGAGACCGTGGTCGAGGCGAAGGAGCCCGGCGGGCGCTTGTAGAAGGGCGTGAACTTGTCCGGGAAGCCCGGCATGGTGCAGCCGATGCATGGGCCGCCGGCGTTCATGCAACCGCCGAGATGGTTGATCATGCCGCGGGAGGTGATGTTGCAATTGACCACCGGCCCCCAGCAGCCGACCTCAACCAGGCACTCCGGGTCCCCGAACTCCTTCGCGAAGGCGCCTTCCTCGTAGTAGGCGCCGCGCACGCAGTTGCGGTGCACCGTCTCGCCGAACAGCCAGGCCGGCCGGCCCAGCTCGTCGAACTCCGGCAAGGGGCCGAAGCCCTGCAGGAAGTACAGGATCGCGGCGACCGTCTCGGTGAAGTTGTCGCCGATCGGCGGGCAGCCGGGGACGTTGACCACCGGGACGCCGAATGTGGAGCGGTAGTCCTTGCCGAGCCAGTCCATCAGGCTCATCGCCCCGGTCGGATTGCCCTCGGCCGAGGGGATGCCGCCCC
>JALYMS010000166.1 GCA_030773535.1 Actinomycetota bacterium
AGCCCGTCGAGCACCGGCATCTGGATGTCCAGGATGACCAGGTCCGGCGTCAGCTCCCTGGCCAGGTCCACGGCCTGCTGGCCGTCGCCCACCTCCCCGACGACGCTGTAGCCCTCCTCCTCCAGCATCTCCTTGAGGTCGAGGCGGATCAGAGCCTCGTCCTCCGCGATGAGGACCCGGATCGTCTCGCTGCTCACGGGGCGGAAGCCTAGCGACGTCGGTGCTCCGACACCTCCCCGCTAGGCTGCTGCGGCAGCCGGGCGTACCGGCGCGCCCCCGTACCCCAATCGGCAGAGGGAGCGGATTCAAAACCCGCGCAGTGTGCGTTCGAGTCGCACCGGGGGCACTCTGCAATCTGTCGTCCTCCGGACGACACCGCGATCAGGTGCCGTCCCCTGCTTTGCGCAGAGCCGCTGCGTCGCGGCTGCGCGGAACCCCTCCGGGTCCGACTCGCCACGACAGGACTTGTCCTCCGTCTCGAGGGACCGTCCGGGGCCCACTCGCCACGACAGGACTTGCGCGGCCAACTGCCGTCCACGCCACCCCCCACTCGCCGCAACTGCGTCCGACGGTCACCGAATACGGTGAACCTGTGACGCAGCCCGTTCCGCACATGTCGCCCGAGGAGTTCCGGCAGCACGGCCACGAGGTCGTCGACTGGATAGCCGACTACTGGACGCGGATCGCGACCTTCCCCGTGCGGTCGCAGGTCTCCCCCGGCGACGTGCGCGACGCCCTGCCGGAGTCGCCCCCGGAGAGCGGCGAGCCGTTCGGGGCCGTGCTCGCCGACCTCGACCGGGTGGTCCTGCCGGGCGTCACGCACTGGCAGCACCCCAGCTTCTTCGGCTACTTCCCGGCGAACACGTCGGGCCCGTCGGTGCTCGGTGACCTGGTGAGCGCCGGATTGGGCGTCCAGGGCATGTCATGGGTCACCAGCCCGGCAGCCACCGAGCTGGAGCAGCACGTCCTCGACTGGCTGGCCGGGCTGCTCGGCCTCCCGGAGTCGTTCCGGTCGACCGGCCCCGGCGGAGGGGTGGTGCAGGACTCCAGCTCCGGAGCCAACCTCGTGGCCCTCCTCTCCGCCCTGCACCGGGCCAGCAAGGGCGCCAGCGTCCGGCACGGCGTCGAACCAGATCGGGCGACCGTGTACGTGTCGGCCCAGACGCACTCCTCCATGGAGAAGGCCGTCCGGATCGCCGGGCTCGGCAGCGACGCCGTCCGGATCGTGGAGGTGGACGGGGACCTGGCGATGCGGCCGGGTGCCCTCGCCGCCCGCCTGGAGCGGGATGTCGCGCGCGGCTACACTCCCGTCCTCGTCTGCGCGACGGTCGGGACCACGTCGACGACGGCGATCGACCCGCTCGGCGAGATCGGGCCCATCTGCCAGAAGTACGGCGTGTGGCTGCACGTCGACGCCGCCTACGCCGGCGTGAGCGGCCTCGTCCCCGAGCTGCGCCCGCTGCAGGCCGGCGTCGAGTGGGCGGACAGCTACACCACCGACGCCCACAAGTGGCTGCTCACCGGCTTCGACGCCACTCTCTTCTGGGTCGCCGACCGCGCCGCCCTCACCGGCGCGCTGGCCATCCTCCCGGAGTACCTGCGCAACGCCGCCACCGACGCCGGCGCCGTCGTCGACTTCCGCGACTGGCAGATCCCGCTGGGCCGACGGTTCCGCGCGCTCAAGCTGTGGTTCGTGCTGCGCTGGTACGGCGCTGAGGGGCTGCGGGCCCACATCCGCTCGCACGTCGCGCTGGCTCAGGAGCTGGCCGGCTGGGCCGAGGCCGACGAGGGCTTCGACGTCGTCGCGCCCCATCCCCTGTCACTGGTCTGCCTGCGCCCCCGCTGGGCCGACGACGTGGACGACGACGTCGCGACCATGACCCTGCTCGAGCGCCTCAACGACGGCGGCGAGGTCTTCCTGACCCACACGACGGTCGGCGGCCGGGCGGTGCTCCGGGTGGCCGTGGGCTCACCGGCGACCACCCGGGCCGACGTCGAGCGGGTGTGGAGGCTCCTCCGCGAGGGACACGACTGGCTGGCCGCCGACTTCGCCGCGGTCGCCGCCGAGCGGCAGGCGGAGCGGGTTCGCGCCGAGGCGAAGCCGGAGACCCCGCCCGCCCACCGCGATGACGCGGTTCCCGCCGGAGCGGCCGCAGCCCCGGCGCTCGGCGGAACCGCGGACGCCGGACCCGGCTCGGCCTGAGCAGGGCACGGGTGCCCGCGGATCGGAGCGGGGAACCGGTGACCGCCCCCGCCGTCTCCGCGGGTCAGCGCCTGGGCCTGCCCGTGCTGTTCGTGCTGCTGTGGAGCACCGGGTTCGTCGGTGCCAAGTACGGGCTCCCCTACGCCGAGCCGTTCACCTTCCTCGGGGTCCGGCTCGTCGCCGCCGCGGTGCTCCTGGCCCTCCTCGCGCTGGTGATGCGCTCGGCCCGGCCCGCATCGAGAGCGCAGACCGGTCATGCCGCCGTCGCCGGCGTTCTCCTGCACGCGGGCTACCTCGGCGGGGTCTTCTACGCGATCTCGATCGGCGTCCCAGCAGGCGTGGCCGCTGTGATCGTCAGCCTCCAGCCGGTGCTCACCGCCTTCCTCGCCACCCAACTGCTGCAGGAGCACCCCACTCGGCGCCAGTGGCTGGGCCTCGTGCTCGGGGTGCTGGGGGTCGCGCTGGTCGTCGGCCCGGGGATCGCGGCCTCTCCGGGCTCGGATGTGCCGCTCCCGGTCGCCGGCCTCGCGTCGTGCCTGGTAGCGCTGGCCTCGGGCACCGCAGGAACGCTCTACCAGAAGCGGAACGGGGACGCCGTCCCCCTCGTGTGGGGAACGGCCGTCCAGTACGCCGCGGCCGCGGTCCCGCTGCTGCTGCTCGCTGTCGGCACGGAACGGATGACCATCCGGTGGACCGGGAACTTCGTGCTCGCCCTGGTCTGGCTGGTCCTCGTCCTGTCCATCGGCGCCGTGCTGCTGCTCCTGCTGCTCCTCCGACGGGGGACGGCGTCGAGCGTGTCCAGCTTGCTCTACCTGGTTCCTCCCGCCACCGCCGTGGAGGCATACCTGTTGTTCGGCGAGCGACTGTCGGCGCTGAGCCTGGTGGGCATCGGCGTCACGGCGGCCGGCGTAGCGCTGGTCGTCCTGCCGGAACGCCGGCGGACGGGGAGTCCGGGGTGAGGTCTCAGCCCTTGTGCGACCGGATGAGCCCCTCCTGCGCCACGGTGGCCACGTGGCTGCCGTCGGCGGCCCAGACCTGCCCGAAGCACAGCGCCCGCCCCGACGAGGCCGCCGGGCTGTCCGTCTCGTAGAGGAGCCAGTCGTCGGCCCGCACCGGCCGGTGGAACCACACGGCATGGTCGAGGCTGGCCCCGAGGAAGTCTCCCCATCCCCCGCCGAGGCGGGCGAAGCCGGCCGAGAGGAGCGTCAGGTCGCTGACGAAGGTGAGCGCCGCGGCGTGCACTACCGCGTCGTCCCCGAGTTGCCCGGACACCCGGAACCAGGTGCGGGTGCTGGTGTCGGGCGGGAGCTTGGGTGGCGCGCCGAACGGGTCCTCGAAGAACCGCTGGTCGACCACCCGGCCCATCGCGCCCATCCAGGACCCGAGGTCGCCGTGGCGGGCGACGATGTCCGCCGTGCCGGGCAGGGTCTCCGGGTGCGCGACGTCTGGCATCGGCAGGCAGTGCTCGGCGACGGCCTCCTCACCGGCGTGGAAGTCCGCGGTGAGCGCGAAGATGGCGACGTCCTCGCCCTTGCGCCGCTGCCAGGCGAGCACGCGCCGGGTGGTGAAGGAACGGCCGTCGCGGATGCGCTCGACGACGTACCGGATCTCCTCCCGCGGGTCGCCCGGGCGCAGGAAGTACGAGTGCAGCGAGTGCACGCCGCGCTCAGCGGGGACGGTCCGGCCGGCGGCCACCAGGGCCTGTCCGGCCACCTGCCCGCCGAAGATCCGCTGGCGCTCCGTGCTGGGCGTCTGACCGACGTAGAGATCGGTCTCGCGCTCCTCGAGGTCGAGGACGGCGAGCAGCGCTGCAGCCTGGCTGGCGGCGTCCGTGGCGCCGCCGGTCACGAGTCGGTGCCGACTTTGTGCACGCGGATCAAGTTGGTCGAGCCGACGGTGTTGGGCGGGCTCCCGGCGACGACGACGACGAGGTCGCCCTCCTTGAGCCGCCCGATCGACAGCAGCGAGAAGTCGACCTGTTCCACCATGTCGTCGGTGTGCTGGACCGACGGGACCAGGAAGGTCTCGACTCCCCAGGAGAGCGCCAGCAGGCTGCGCACGCGCGCGTCGATCGTGAACGCCAGCAGCGGCTGCAGCGGGTGCAGGGCGGCCAGCTGGCGGGCGGTCTCGCCGGTCTGGGTGAACGTGGCCAGCGCCCTGACGTCCAGATCCTCGGCGACGTCCTTCGCCGCGCGGACGATCGCCGCCGACCGGGTACGGGGACGGTTGTCGGTCCGCCTGCGGATCATCGGCACCCGCCACTGGTCGGTCTCGACGGCCTTGATGATCCGGTCCATGGTCCGCACGGCGGCGATCGCGTGCGCCCCGACCGACGTCTCCCCGGAGAGCATGACCGCGTCCGTGCCGTCGAGCACGGCATTGGCCACGTCCGACGCCTCGGCCCGCGTGGGCCGGGAGTTGGTGATCATCGACTCCAGCATCTGCGTCGCCACGATCACCGGCTTGCCGCGCTCCCGCGCGACCTGGATGGCCCGCTTCTGCACCAGCGGCACCTTCTCGAGCGGCAGCTCGACGCCCAGGTCACCGCGGGCCACCATGATCCCGTCGAAGGCGTCGACGATCTCCTCGAGCCGCTCCACCGCCTCCGGCTTCTCCAGCTTGGCGATGACCGGGACCTCGATGTCCTCCTGCCGCATGATCTCGCGCACCAGCCCGGCGTCCCGGGCCGACCGGACGAAGGACAGGGCGATGAAGTCCACGGAGAGGTGCAGGGCGAACCGGAGATCCTCCTCATCCTTCGCGGACAGCGCCGGCACGCTGACGGCGACCCCCGGCAGGGACAGGCCCTTGTTGTTCGACACCTCCCCGCCCTCGACGACGAGGCAGAAGACGTCCGGGCCCTCCACCCGCACCACGGTGAGGGCCAGCCTGCCGTCGTCGACCAGCAGCCGGTCGCCGAGCCGGGCGTCGTTGGCGAGGTCCTTGTAGGTGGTCGACACGCGCTCCGCAGTGCCCTCCACGTCCTCGACGGTGATGCAGACCGTGGTGCCCGTCTGCCACGTGACCGGACCGTCGGCGAAGGTGCCCAGCCGGATCTTGGGTCCCTGAAGGTCGGCGAGGATCGCCACGGCGTGACCGGTGCGGTCCGAGGCCTCGCGGACGCGCAGGTATGCGGTCGCGTGGTCCTCGTGGGCCCCGTGGCTGAAGTTGAGCCGGGCGACGTCCATCCCCGACTCGACGAGGGCGGTGATCTGCTCGGAAGA